>URQW01000029.1 GCA_900550105.1 uncultured Pelosinus sp. | reverse complement strand
ACAATAGTATCTGTCTCTTTACATACATAAAGACCCAAAAAAAGACCCAATACAGAGTTTAGCATTATCGACATCACTAAGCTATAGTTCCCCTCCGGCTCAGGAGAACACCAAAGGCTATTTTACACTGTTTTTTCAGCCTCAAAAACTTCATAAAATCTATCAAATTGAAGTATATTTAGCTGTTTTATGTCCACTTAGTCTATTTACTGCATTCTCCCTAATTCTATCGATAGACAAGATATTATGAATGCTGTCTCCGCATCGTGTTTATCAACGATAATTTACTAAGTATCTCTATCTAAACTGTCCTGAGTGTCTCTTCTTAACCCTACCCTTATATCCAAATAATTGTATAATATCACTAATAGGTGCATGGCCCTGCGATAATTTTGTGTAGCTATGTTTTCTCTGATGCGAATGACTATTTCCTCTGCTAAGTCGTACTTCTTCGCGACAGTAAAAAAGTTGTCCTCCATAAATGCCCTAATTAATTGATTCTTCATTTCTTCCTGGCTCATAATGCCAACTAGCTTGTTTACAGTTTTATGCAGAACTGCTTGCTGCAGTAATATGTCTAAATTATTCTCCATGGCTAATTATTTTTTCCATTAGTTCTATATCTCTATGGTTGAGCTCCGACATTTGTTTGATGATATTTTTAATCTCTTCCCGATGCAATTCTTGGATAGCTTGCTGATTATTCAAAGCTAATCTAATTTCTTTCTGATAGGCATGACTTCGCTCAACAAGAGTTTTAATATCGTCCGCCATAATTTTAGTGTTACTAACCAAATCCTTCCGCATTCCCGTCAATGCATCATCAACTCGATTTTGTAGTTCATCTAGTTTTTCATCAAAAATTGTCTCCAAATTACGTTGAAAAGTTTCCTGTAAAAATACTAGCTTTAGTTGAGATGCTGTTACGCTCTCCGAAAACTGCTTGGTCACGTCATTAATTCCCCGTAAGTTTTCAGCCGTATTATTTAAGATATTTGTGCTGATTTGATATTCGGCTTCAATTTTATTTGAATACTGCTCATTAAAACCCTTGATTTGCGCACTAATTATCTCATGACTCTGAGCAACGGTCTTTTGAATATCCCTCGTTTGAACCTTTGTTGTCGTTTCCAAAGCTTTTATGGTGGCCGCCATTTCACAAGATTGCTGATATGTCTGAGATATGACCTTACCCATTGTGAAGTTTATATCCTCCAGTAACTTGCGTGAATTTTGTTGTTCTATCTGCCATCGATTAAGCAGGACTTTAGCTACCAAAAAGCCTAGAAAAGCTAAGATAGCCGGTACTGCTATTAGCTCAAATGGTTGTAACGACATTGGAAGTATTGATAAGCCTAATATAAGACCTATTAATCCAGACAAAAACACATCATTATTCATTAACTGTATCACTTACTCCTTTCTCCCAAAGAAAAAACCACTTTTTAAACTTATTAGTAATATACTCTCCAATAATATTTCGCAGGTCTCCACCTACAAATTCTTGTATCTCTTCTGTTATTTCTAGGCGCATGGACTGAGATAGTAAACGGTAATCAATTTCGTCTTTGACTATGACCGGAGTATGAGCAAGAAAAATATCCAGCTTCATTTTAAGAGAGCTTTCTATTGAACGATAGATATCATCTAACTCATTCTCTTTAATAAGCGACCCAACGTACTCATCCAAGAGAATTTTCATTCTCGGATAGATGGTATGCGCCAAAAATTCACGGCATCTTTCTTCCCATATGTGTCCAAAATACCTCGTAGTAAATACCCGTTCATACCGAAACACACCGTTAAAGTCAGGGTCCAGCAAAGCCAACTCCACCGTTTGCCATTCACTGTCAAACCACTTTTCAAAACGCATCCGCTTAAGAATCAATTGTTCCGTATACGCTGTGATTATGCCTTGTGTATACATGATCTTTTCTTTAATGAGACATGCTATCTGCGATTCTATAGGCTGTTCAGTATTGATCAATTCAACGTCAGTTGCTATGCTGTTTTTTATATATTCCTTTCGCACCCGGGCAAACGAGGCTGCTTCATCGCTAATATCTGTAGAACCATAACGGCGGTAATCCTTCAAGAGGGCTACAGATGCCGATATGACTGTTCCAGAAACGCGGAGCTGCTTAGCAGTCTGTTCCAATCCAGCCATATTGCTAAGCTGCCCCCATGGGTAATCTTCTATAAGCAATAATTTATGCAGAGGACTCCATTCTTGGAATCCTCTGTCCATACGTTCTGGCTGCAAGACATACCGGAAGCCACGCGGCAAAACACCGGGCTTAAGCGGAATATATAGAACAGAAACAGATTTACAGTCAACTTGATCTATCCCTTTCACTTCACCATTCACAAGCACAGCAAAACCGGCTACATTAGGAACATCAAAAAAACACAGGGCATACTCTGGCATCTCCAAAAAGCTCTCAGGAAAAACATACCTCCAGTAATATTCACTGGCCATCAATCTGGAAAAAAGCAAAATTCGCCCATTGCCAAGAACTATTACAGCCGGGCTTTCATCAATGGCACGCCGAATAAGTTTCATACTCAATACTCTCTATCCGACACAACAGTAAGATACTGACCGATCTGTTGGGTCTCAACGGCCACCTTTTCTGTAATAGTATTATACTCTTCTAAAAGCTTTGAAATACTTTCAGCTTTTCTCTGTAATTGTTCATCTATCTCAGCTGTATGATAGATAATTATATCCGAGCTGATCTTTGCCAGATACTTACTATATTGTTGGAGCAACCTAGTAGCATATTGTCTGTGTTGACCTTCGGAGTCAGAGCACAAATCCTTGCGATAACGCTCACGTGCTAGCCGCTGTCCTTCTAGCTTCAGCTCACGCCGTTCCAGTTCCAATGTTGCTGCCATTTGCTCAGCATATTCATTTTCTAATTGTTTTTTCCTCTCTTTTTTTGCCAAGTTGTCACTAAGCAGGCCGACATCTTCTTCTCTAGCTAAGCGGATACGAATGATGGATGCATACTCAGCGTCCAGTTTTTGTTTTTTCTGAAAATATGCTTGTTCCATATCGACATCAACATAAGTGCCAGGTTTCCTGTCAAACTGCTCACCAGCTTTGCTAAGCAAGAATTCCAAAGTAAAATAATCCAAAATACCTGCTTCCTTTATTCGTTCCGGAAGAGCATCGTTTTGGCGGATCTCATGCAGATAACGTGCACCTTTCTGAACTGTTTTAACAACTTTAGCAATCTTATCGACCTTAGTAGCACCTTCCGCTGCTTTTGCAGCTTTTGCAACTTGTGTCCCTACCTTCACGGCACCTCCCGTAGGTATAGGCGCTAAAATCAAGGCTATGTCCAGCAGACTACCGATGTGTCCAAATACATTTTGGCACGTATTTGATCCTGGGTCATGTATTAGCGGGGGTACATAGTTTCCATGTTCGGCAATGCTATTTTTGAGTTCTTGTTCAATCGCGGCTAACTCAGACAAGGAAGCGGCAATCTCCTCGCGAGCCAAGCCTAATCTTCTTATCTCCTCATCCTGATGCAGAGCCGCATTTCGTAGTACTTCCACTTTATCGGACAAATCAGCTAAGCGGCGCTCCGCATAATCTCCCATTTCCGTGACGTCCGGCTCGAAAACATCTATCTGAAAAGTATCCTGCCCTAATTGATCCCTTAAGTCTGTCTCAATTTCATGAGCGATATTACCATAGTCAGCTCGTGCTGCTTTAATCAAAGCCTGGGTTTCGGCCACCAACACGCCCTGCACTTTCTCCAGGAACTCATTAGTTGACTTATTCGCAAAAACCGGAGCCTTCTTATACATATCTTCAATGCTCGCGCAACTGTCGAGAGCTGTTTTATAGTCATCAATAGACTTATCGGCAGCAGCCTTTACTTCTTGACTTGCTACCAATTCAGCCCGTCTTACCTGATTAAACACGCCAACAGCAAGACGACTTTTTTCCTGATCAAACAATCGTTGTTCCTGACGCAAAGCCCCCAATTGACTTTCCAGCTCAGATAGTTCGCATTTTTCTAACGTTTGAATTTCTTTCTGACGCTTAACCAGAGTACGCTTAAGTTCCCTGCCAATAATGGCCAGACGACGTTCAGCAGCAACGAAAGCCATGCTATCTGCGTGATCAACTAATTCTTCCTGGAGATACTGCCTTAGACCTGCCAAGGACATCTTCTGGTTAGCAGGTACAAGTTCGGGCACATCAGTGCTAACTGCAAAATATCTTGGCTCCACACCTTTAGGTAGAAGTGACCTCAATAATGTCCTGTCTTCTTCTATTACTATCTCGATGGGCTCATCTTGAATTATGTCTATTTTTGTCCGCACAAAAGTCAGATCAATACCCTGTTTTAATAAGCAGGCAATAACGTCGCAATCCGATACACTAATTCCTCTGCCAATTACATATATTGCATAGTCTGCATAGGGTAGCATTTCATATGTAAAAGCCTCGTGGCTATCAATAACCGTATTTAATCCAGGCGTATCGATAAAGATCATCCCTGTTTTCAATAATTCATGCTCCATTTGCACTTGAATATACTTACCTTGCTTCAGACGCTCGGCCTCATCCTGATGTAGCCTCTTCAGTTCTTCAAAAGGATATTCGATCAGCGTCCCGTCAATTTTCTCTAATACAACTTGCTTAGAACCATACATTATGGATGTCACGAGCGCCGTTGTTTCCGTTGTCTTGGTTGGCAGTAACGACTGTTCCAGCAAAGTGTTAATCAACTTAGACTTTCCGGCGCTAAACTGACCAACAACAGGCATGTAAAACACTTGATTCTGTCGTCTGCTTAACAGCCCCTCTAAGATAGACTTATTTCGTTCGTCACCTAAGTAATTCGCCACTTCAAGATATAATTTTATTTTTTCAGTCATAGCACACCTCATTACAAGTTAGCAACAGTATCTACTTGAACCATATCCAGTTCCAATTCTAAAGATACAGCCTGTTCAAGTAGATTCTGGTTTTCCTTTTTTTCTTGTTCGTATTCAGCCAACAAGACATTTTTTTCTTCCAGTGATGACGCAAGCTGTTGTCTGAATTGTTCCAGCCGCACTTGTTTTTTATCTATGATTTTCAGTAGGTTTGCATGTACCATATCGACAATAATTCCGGTTATTATTTTCCGTTTATTTCTCAGTTCAGTTTTTACCAAATCATCTATATCCTGTTCAATAGCTGTTAAATAGTCACTTAGAGCTCTCTTGACCTGATTTAGATAGACCCGATATTCTTCCTGAAACTCTTCCTTGTGTCGAAGTCTGAGCTTCTCAAGTTCACTGTTTTTTCTGCGCTTCAGGCTTTCTAATTGCTGCAACTTAAGGTTATATGCCTGAGATGACTCAGTTTGATCAATGGTAGCAAGCTCAGCGGCAATACCAGCCTCCTGTCGATTAAAATCATCCATTTTTCTTTCCTTTTCCTTTTCAAATTCCTCTACTGCTGAATTGTCGACCCGTCTTACCTGACGTATTTCGTCTTTTTTGCCAACCAAGACTTGAGCCAGTTTCCCTAATATTCCCCTCCGGTCCCTTTCGCTACGCTCATCCTCATGATAAATAATAGCCTGAGGTTTTTGAAAAATAGCCACATAATTTTCCCGCCGTTGCTCAATGCTGTCTATTTTCGCCCGCAGCAATTCCACCTGTTGTTCAACCTCAACGGCTTTAAGACGATCACCCTGACACTTAATCAGTTCGCTTTCTAAGTCATCAAGAGTTTGCTGCATATTATTTACGCGTTCTTCGTATTCTTCCAATCCGAAGGAAACCACGAGTTCTTCCATATCCACTTTCCTATCACTCAACACCTCTATGTCGCTGATTCCCTGCAGTTTCCCATCTAACTCGCAAAGTCTTTCATTACACTCCCTTTCTACCTCACCTTGCAATTGATCATAAAACCTGCCAAAAAGCCTTTTTATAGAGCTGCCATACCCCCCAGTCACCCGTTTCTGAAAGACCTTTATCATTGTTTCTAAGTCACGCGTACTATCCCAGTCTTCAACTTCCTTACTAAATTTGCTATAAATACGGGTCCGCTCTGCTTCAATATCCATCCGCAGTCCGCTAATCGCTTGATCAACAACTCTACTAATATCCCGTCTCTTTTCATCAAGCGACTGCTCGAGTTTTTCTGTCTCCTGCTCTAGTTCAGCAATTAATTCCCGCACTCCGCTTGTGTCCTTCGCCTCTTGCAGATTCTTCATTTTTGCCTGAACTTCTCTACTGCGTTCACTCAAAAGTTTTTTAATTCTTTTGACTGGTGCTAATAGTTCTTCTTTTGTCTTTTCACCACATGTTAAGAAACGCCATAGGCGCTCTTCAAATTGCTCTAGTCGAGAGTTAATTAAATAATTATTTTTTTCCTCTTCCCCATGAGCCTTTTTCCCTCGGTAGTCTAATTCACGACCACTCCGTGCTACCAATGCAGGATATGCAGCAACAGGCCAAATTTCCGGCATAGTCTCATTAGGAAATTGGGTATGATAATTCGACTTTAATTTTTCAACTACTTCTTCAACGGTTTGTTCATCCTTTTTAACCACATCGATCTTGTTTAAGACAAGTAAAATGGTATCCACTTTATTGTGAAGATCCCGCAGAAAGGAAAAATCACTATTGCGCCCCGGCTGCTCCGCAGAGAACACAAAAATACAGGCATGCGATTTTTCAATCTGCCGTTCAGTAATATCCATATGCCCTTCGGCAACCCCATTCAATCCTGGACTGTCAACAAGCGACACACCGGCTTCAAGAAAACGCGAATCCAGGTATAATTCCACTCGTTCAACTTCTTCGGCAACAGATAGAGTACTTCTCGTACTAACAAAGTCTTCAATATTTTCCAATGTTGCGTCAGCAGTAATCGGCGCTTTGTCAGAATTCTGAAAATAAACATACATACTATGTTGTCCGGGGGCCTTGGCCGTATGTTTGAGAAAATTTACTGTCGCTGTTGTTTCATTGGTATAGGATGGCAAATATTTTTCTCTCATCAGTGCGTTCAACAAGGTGGATTTTCCTGAACTAAACTCTCCAACAACAACAATAGAAAAATCGCCTTTCTCTACATTCTCATATAATTGAATAAATGCTCGATCTCGTTCTTCATCACCAATATTCCTATAATAGCGGCTTGTTTCCTTAAGCAAAGCAAGCACTTTTTGTTTTCTCTCTTCATATTTCTGTCTATATGCTACTCCCATCATTCTTTCCAAACCCCTTCCTTACTTAGCTCGTCCAGCAGAGTTTCAATACCATCCTCGACAACTGAGAGCTTGATTTCATCGACAGCAATAGTCCCATTCTGTTCGAGCAGGCTATTTAGTTTTTCCTCATATTTCTTACTTAAGTTATTACAATGCTCATTCACAGCGATCAAAATAATAATCCGATTATCGGCGATAGTATCTTGCAACGATGCTATTGACAACTTTTCCGTTTCAGCGAAAAAATGTTTCACCCCCGACCGTAAGTGCTTGCGCTGCAAATTGATGTATTCACCAAACGCCTTTTCCCTTGCTTCTTTTTGTTCTTGCATGAATATCTGTTTCTGTTTTGTAATATCTTGTAGTCGCGCCTGATACATCTTAATGATGCTATCGTCTTGTACGCTTTTTTCTCGTTGTTTAATCTTCAGTTTCAGTTCATTTATTGTCTGTTCATATTCCATTAGGCTGACAACATAGTTTCCTTCAATTTTTCTACACTCATTTTCCCATTGTTGCCCTCTTGAGTCATCCTCTATTTTTGCTTGATAGTTCTCTGTAGTATACTTATCTCCGAACCACCTAAACGGATTGAGAATAGCCCGCTCTACCGTCCTAGTTTTCGTCACATATCGAATTTCCGCTGCAGGCTTTATTCCTAAGCGAGCTAACGCCTGTTTTTTGAAAGATGCGGCTTGTTCTTTGTCTTGTTCTTTCCGATTGATATCGCATGTTAACTTCTCTATTTCTCTAATCAATTGCGCTTTTTTCTCTTTTTCAACTGCCATATCACGATCCAAAGAAGCTTCTCTTTCTTCGTATATACGTACTTGCTCTCGAAACATCACTTCCGTCGTGGCCGGATTGGCTACAACAAATTCAGGAACGCCATCGGCTTTAATGCGTACGTCACCGACAAATGAATCCGCCTTACGAAGCGCTGTCTGATATACCCCTTCCAACATTTTAGCCAATACATCATCACACCAGACCAATACATCATTTTTTCTTTTAATTAAGTGCCGCTTAAAACCATCATATCGTAAAACTTCCTCGATATCACGAGGCCCCATATTACTAACCTCTATCATAGTTTTTCTGCTTAGATCAGCCAGTTTACCACTTAATCTTTCACTCATTAGCTCTTTTATCAGGCGACATTCCATAGTAATATAATCATCTTGTTCTCGCTTATGATTCGCTAGTAATTCCGCCTGCCCCCGCAAGCGTTCCAACACTTCATTACGCTGTTGTTCAGCCAAACTCACCCCATTACAGCGCTGATGAAATTGGAGGTCTTCACTAAATTGCTTTAGCAGTCCGCCGAGTTTATGTACCGCAGCTTGATGCAACAACTGATCTCGTTCATTTGACGCAATCTGCCACAGGCGCTTCTCTAGGTTGCTTAGGCAAGATTCAGCAAGCAATCGCTGCCTGTCACAAGAAGAAAGAATAGCTATATCATCGTCATAAAGCCGCTCAATCATATCGTCCCGTCCAGCCAATGCATACAGTGCTGAAACAGCAAAACAATTCTCTGAATGGATCGCAAAACTCTCGTCTAAGTGCTCCTGCAGCTGGGCGATAAATTCATTTAGTTTGACCGTTGGAGTTTCACCTTCACTTGACCGCAATTGGTCAATAAAATTGAGGACAAATAGGAATTGCTTCTGATACCTCAAAGCCCATCGCAGATATTCAAGACTACTTTCAGCAATACTCCTTATATGAAAAATACAAATGCTAGCATGAGCGTTCCTGATTTCTTGCATCGTCATCATACGGTGACTTTCGGCCATTCCATTCAGTCCAGGAGTATCTATTAACGTTACATTTCCATCCATATACTGCAAGTGGCAATAGACATGAACCGATGATATTTCCTTAGCAACATCATATTTTTCTGATTCTGTTGTCAGGTAGTCTTTCAGAACTGCGGTATTAGTGCCAAAATCCAGTTCAATCGGATGATTTTCGACAGAATAAAAATTGACGACAATTTTGTTACAACGGGCATCTGTAATCGCTACATGGTGAATATACGTAATGGTTGCCGTCGTTTCAGTTCGTGCATGCGGCAACAAGTCTCTCCCAATTATAGCATTTAAAAAAGTGGATTTTCCTGCACTAAATTCACCTATTACAGTAATACGAATTTCCTCATCATCTAAACTATCTTCTATATCGTTCAGTATTGAGCTATATTGTTCTTGTTTTCCAACAGCATCAAAATTCAAATCTTTAATTCGATGGATTAAATTCAAAAACTGATTTCGCCACATAATGCCTCGCACGTTCGCTTCAAATTTTAAAACTTACACATAAACTATAAAAATTCCCTTTATTAACATTCTCTACTTCATTTCCAAATCCTACCACAAGCCACTAATACAAGGCATTATTTTCATATTTTCAACAAAACTCATTTTTCATCTTTGCACATCCTGCATCTTAGTAAGAGCTAGTCCAAATCCTCTCTTTTTTATAATTGGATAACATATTTATTGCAACATTCAATACGCCTGACTTCTTAATATTTTCTACCGCTGGAGAAATTTCTCCCTGATAACAATTATATTTTTTGTGCCATTTAACTTCTACGAAGAGTCTTTCCTCTGTCATAATTCGGCGGATAACTTTTTCTGAAATAACTATCCCATCTCTTTTTAGCAAACTGTGAGTACGACGATATCCATATCGTTGTTTATACTCTATAAAATATTTTTTTATGAGTTTCCTTACTGATTGATATTTATCTTCCCTTTGCATCGACTGCTTTTGATAATAGTAACTGCTATTTGCCATATCCAACGATTTTAACAAAAACGGGAATACTTACTTCTCAGGGCGTCGAATCTCCCTATTTAATCTCTCGATGGCATTATTGGTTTGAATTCTTATCCACTGCTCGAAAGGAAATTCCATATAGGTTAACGCTTCGTGAATACCGGCTCCTATATCTTTTTATCTCACCTGAAATATACTACTCATCCATTTACAAAAGACTTCCTTAATATCATTCAAAGCCATATACAGTTTGAGGCATTTCAAATTCTAGAGCACCTGATGAAAACGGACCGATTTCATATGGCTGAAAAATAAGAACGGGCTTATAGCTATCATTCACATAAAAATTCAACCCTTTATCTACATTTACACCTTTAAATGGCTTAAAAATATCTTTCTTCCTATCTTCCAGGCTTTGTTTTACAATAGACTGATTCATAGCCGAACGTCGTTGCTCATCGATACTAGGGTACATATCGGACCACTTTAATACCTCACCTGTTTTTGCATCAAAAACTAAGCCCTCTTTTGAGAGCATGCCGTGGGCGCCGCCAGTATAAGAATAACGTTCTATCACTATGCTATATAATTTATCATCATTAACAGATACTTTATAGCTTAATTTTACGGAGTAAGCGCCAAAGCGCGATTTTTCCATTTTGCTCAGTTTTTTCCCGGCTTCAATGGCTTTATCCACACGATCTTGAATAACTCCATTTATTTTTTCTTCCGCTTGCCGATTCTCTGTAATATCAACCTTAGGATATGCTAATGTACAAATTTCATCTTTATATTCTTGGTCTGTTACTTGTATCGCCTTGCTACTAGAAGGATGAGTGCTATAGTAAGCATATTTCGCTTTGTCAATTTGTTTTAAAACATCTCTAAGATTAACAAGCTCCATCACCTGCCAAGTACCATCTTGAAGCTCTCTCATTTTTATCTCAAGCGTAATTTTCTCTGCCGATTGCTTATACTTTAGTCCAAGTCCAACAGTCGCAACTTTTCCCTCTTTACGAGTATAATCAATGCCTTGAAACTCTAAGGATTGATAATCAAAAATTTTATCAACAGTCTGATTTGTAAAAGCGTCCTTTTTATCTTTATTAGACAAACTAGATCCAGCCTGTGATTTACTGGCTTCTTTCTTTCTATCATTTCCATTTTCAACAAAATAAAAAACTTTTTCTTTCACAACCGCAATAATGTTAGGTTTCACTAGTTGCGCCAATCCTGACATAAAAACATCATTATCATTCTTATTTTTTCCGGCTTCTTCTAATACATCATCAATCGTCTGTGATAGTAAGCTATCAATATCCACATGTTTTTTGAATTGATCGAGATCATGATTTTTTAACGACTCTTGTATTAATTTTAATGAATATTCAGGTGTTCTCATCCAGTAAAAATAATAACCACTTGCTATAGTTATCCCAATAATCATACAAACAGCAAGCATTATCTGCTGCTTCGATAAATTTTTAATAAAAGAAGTATTCATATGCACCTCTTATAGTTAGTAATTGAACTTTCACTACCGCTTTTTATTTATGAGTAATTATGTTCCTTAAGGTCTTAAAACCGATACGCCCTACACCGCAATGTAAAAGAAAATATTATCCATAACCTGTTATTCAAAAGCTTCTTCCCCGCCCTAGCTTTTGCTGCCAATCATAAATTTCTTGATATAATCTTGTAGTACGAAAATCTCGTATTGTGAAGCTATCTCTTAACAGACGTTCAAACAGCTTGGCACTATTTTGATTGCTTTGAAACCACTCAGAAACAATCTTACTTAATTGATGCCCCGAAATAATTTGCCATTTGTCCTTTTTGCCAAACTGTTCATACGCCTGTTCTAACTCTTTTTTCATCTCATTCTTTATTTGCGAAGGGTAGCCTCGGCAAAAAAAGTCAACTATTTTTCCTATGTCAACCTGTGTCCCCTTCATATACGATGGTACGTTAATATCTCTAAATGAAATACGCCATTGATTTTTTTCGGATAAATAGGCTCCGTATCCGATCAACCAAGCAACCTGTAAAAGTTCATTCACAAGATGTGATAGTTTTGCAGAACAATTACACTGAAAATACAAAAAGCACTTTTTCCAACAGGCTGTGCCAAAACACCCTGTAATCCCTTCTTCTAACGCTAACAAACCAGTTGCCACAATAATCATCGTTTCCAAATCATGTGTATCTGTCATAAACAGATTTTCTAACGAAAATTTCTTTTTTGTATTTGTTTTATCCACATTTTCAAAATCAGCATCAATAATTCCTAAAACATTTTTACATGAAGCACCTTGGGCAATTCGCAAAGCTTCTACAACACTTGCCTTACCCCCTTTTTCCGCATCTCCGGCTACAACTTCTGTTGTTTTTAAAACCATACGATCGAAAACCTGCTTATCTGTCGCGCCCTCCACAACAACGACCCATGCAACGTTTGAATGTCGCGCCAATAGAACAATTTCACTACCTAAACTTCTTTTCTCTTCTTTTAATGCCTTGGCTTTAATTGTTGTCATTCTCATCATCCACACTTAAATCTTGATTTAAATCCCAACGATCATTAATGATTGATGGCGAATGCGTCGCTATCATTGCATAAAAACCTTTCTGTCTAGCAATTTCCAACAGATCCGGTAAAAAAGCTCTCTGCCAAGCCACATGAAGCGATAGCTCAGGCTCATCAATCAGAACAAGCGTTTTTCGATATGTATTAAATAACAGTTCAAAAAAGAGAACAATCTGGTTTTGTTCGCCCGCCGATAAGTGACGCAACCCAATGGTGTTCTGCGTTTCCTGGTCATAGATTTGAAATCCGTATTGAGGAGATACTAAGAACAATTTCCCTACCAAACGAGCATTCACCAGTCTCTTTAATTTATAAACATCTTTAGCAAAAGACATTGCAGGTTTCATGATCTCTTCAACCTGTTCCAAAAAGAGTTGTAATGCCATCAGCGCGGTCTGATCATTAACTATAAATTCCGGCATCGTAAACAAATTGTCAAACCGAAATTCCAAACGCTCCAACACATTTTTTTGCCGAATAAGTCGTCTATATCTACGTGTTATTTGACTTTTGTCGAGACTATCCTCACAAGGAAACTGCTGTAAGTAACTTTTCACATAATTAGCACTATGTGCAGTCCACATCTTGTACACTTTTTCCATCACTTGATAAAAGAAATCATTCATCAGGCGAGCGTCTTCTTCAACTGCGATCCCATAACTTGCATTGCTATCTAAAAATGTAGAAACAGCTCGTGGCGCAGTTTCATTGCGCCGTCTCATTAATCTCTCCGTATTAATAAAAAGAACATGTTGAGCCATGATTCGTTGCAGAAGCCACTCTTCAGGCTGATGTAACTCCCTCAGTATCGTTTTATAAAGCTCAGTACCATGATGGCGACAAATATAATCAAAGTCTACAGTCATTTTGCGATAAGAATCCCACCAAAAATAATCGGCAGTACGAACAAATTGTGGTACATAACGGCTGACAAGATTCACTGGATTTTGGGTCTGTGCAAATCGCTGTATTTTTAAGTGCTGCTCTTTTAATAATATTCCATCTTCCGCCAATAACTCTACATATAGAGTATCACTATTGTTTTCCTGCCGAATCACGACTACGTTACCATCTGAAAAAGAAAATTTTGCTTCTGAAAAGAAGATACGAGCAAAAGCCGAAAAATCACCATCAAAAAACGCTTTGATAATTTTTAACATTGCAGTCTTCCCATACCCATTGGGTGCAGAGATCACACATGCTGCCTCGCCATTTTCTCCTTTATCTAAACAAATCGTATGATTATGTTTATGAAATAAGTTTTTGACTTGGACACTAGTCAAAAAGGACTCGGAAGCAACACAACTATTAATTTGGCCTATTTTTTTAGCAACTTCTTTGCTTTTCTCAATTGCCTTTGCTCTATACTCAACTAATGATAAATTTTCTATTGCATATAAAAGTTTTGCCTGTGCTTCCTGCCAGTAATTCATCTCTGCTAACAAACAGCCATAGTTATAAGCTAAATAACCATCAGCTGTTTTAGCCATTCCTTGCTCCATCAACTCCAAGGCAAGATGTGAATCACCGGCTTTCTGCCTCTCCCACGCTTTACGAATTAAATCTAAAATATCTATGTAAGATAACGTCATAGAATGCGCCCCCGCTTATTTATCTAGTAAACGCGAAAACTTCTTATACCTTCTTTGAAATCAATGAAAAATAAAATTCCCATGTATCGCCTATAAGCTTACCGCTCTTAATTTAATATAAATTACGTCAAACAGTTATTGCTTCATTTTATTGAACTTATGTAATCCGACAGTGAACCAGAAATCTTTTTGCATTCACCTACCGCCCTATCAATCATATAAATTTCACCATCCAAATTTTGCAAAACAATATTATCACCATCATTTAGAGTTTCTACCACATACATATTAGCAGGAAAAATACTCGAATTGTTTTTTCTCTCAAAACGGGTTACTGCAACTACGCTCAAACGTTCTGAAGTATTTAAGCCGGTAAATTCATGGTTGCCAAAAGCAATACATCCAAACGCTTTTACGTACTGTTTATACTCTGCGGCAAATTCTAATCGAAGCGCATGTTCAGCAGCAGTAATATCTTCATCTGAGGCCCCTTTTAAATACAATATCCCACGAAGATTTCTGATTACTTGCAATAAATCATTCACAAGCTAAGCCTCCATTTCTTTTCTTGTTTTCCAGTATTCTATTTTTTCTTGCTGAAATTCTCCCCTGTCAATTTCACTCTTAATAGTTTTGTCATGAAGAACCGTATCATTGCCTGCACCACGATGTTCGTCGCGAGTTAGTTCTGCAAAAGGGCTATCCGCTTTTTGTCCCACATGGTGTAGTTCAATCGTTTCACCATTTTTATTAAGAGGCGACAAGTTTGCGTCAATTCTTTCCTCATTAGTTCGTCCAAATTCATCTTTTTGCGAAAAGTCAATATCATCTCTTACTAGTCCGACTTTATCTCCGACCTGCTTCTGCTCTAATCCAGCTTCTTTATACACTTCATATTCTTCCATTGTATCAATATGCTCTATCGTATTAAATGACCAACTTGTTTGTTCAAATTTCACAACCGTTTTTTCGAAAAGTGAAAGACTTTCTTTTTGTTGCACTTCTCCATGAAACTTATTATCAGCTCCCGGCAAAGGCATTTCTTTACACTCAGACAATTCACTGCGTCTAACTTCCGGTTTTTGTATTTCTTTGAAGGTGCTATGTAAAAAATCCATTAAAACAACCTTCCTTCCATGTGTCTTAACCAAGAATCAAGTCTCTCTGTATCTGTAGTTTTATATCTTTCCGATACAAAACAAAACAGCACCAAGCTCTGATACTTTTCTTCCAGTGTCATTACTGGAAAGTGAACCTTTTCCAGTAAGAGGTGATTCCATTCATCAATATTTTTTGCTATCCTTGCATAAGTAATCAACTCTTCGCCGCGCAGTAACCCACAAATAGCAGGTGCTATAATTGAGAAGTTCGTTTCTTTTTTTAACTTTAATGCCTCTAATACAGATGACTTTACTGTCATTGCTAAATTGGAACACCGCACTCTGTCTTTTAAGAAATCAATCTCTATATCAACATTTTCCTTAAGCGCCTGCCCAAGCAAGCATTGAATCACGTCAATCTCTAAAGAAGTATCTTTGGCTGCACTATTACCACTAAACTTATATTCAATCGGCTCCGCATGATGTGAATGAATATGACAAAGCACTGGCTCAAGCCAATTATTTTGATATACAGCCGCAATTCCTGTTGGAAGTTTCGCCAATTCTGCAATTTGACCATCATTAAGCCCGGCTGCCCGCCCAACAAGTTCTCGATCTGCCAGATCAGGTAACCTGAGAATTATTTTTGTATTTGTATTCCTTATAGCTGATAAATCGAGCATATTCGGTGACTGATCCACAATAATAAACCCTTCACCATATGTACGCATCTCAGCAATTGCATTTGATAGCATCTCCACCGATTTGCCCAAAAGATTCGCCCCTTCTGAAAATTGCTCTGTTGAGGTGAGTTTCAGTAAATTATGAGCTTCTTCCAACACAGTAATATGACGAAGGGATTTTCCCATACCGCCTTCAGCGATCCGATATTCTTGCAGACGCATGAGCAATATCCCCATAATCATTGCCTTAGTTTCGATTGAAGCAACCCTGCTTATATCTACAATCACATTACTATCAAACAAAATACGACTATCAATTTCGTTAGAAGTAAATATTTCTCCATTGATTCCATTTGTCAATGATTTTATCCGAGTCACTAAAGCACCCATATAGTTACTTTTTACTTCTTGAGAAAAAGCTGATTCGCTAATGACCAAAGTAAGCTGTGTCAGAAGATCTGGAAAAGTCGGAAATAACTCTGCATCATAATAGTTAACAGAATTTCGCAAATCCCATCCGGCAACAACATAAGCTTTTTCCACAGCTTCTTTTAATACCGCAGGCATAGCCGCATACATTGGCCAGCAAACATTAAAAATTTCAATCAATCTGTCAATATGCTCTAATACATGAATATCGGCAGGAAAGCGAAAAGGATTAATACGCAGCAATGGTGTTTTAAGAGAATTTGTGCCAAATACCATGACATCTTTCTGATTGCCAAATACATGCTTATATTCCCCTTTGGCAGGCTCAATAACAAGAAACTTAATTTGATGACGTTGCACTTCTTCCAGTAGTTGATATACAAGATTTGATTTACCTGCACCAGTAGATCCTGTCACAAAAGTATGAGCTGCAAGACTTTGGCAATCCAAAATAACCGGAATTTCTTGATCTTGACTCATATGATGAAGGTTCCCTAATGTTATTTTTCTATCTGAAAATAATTTTTGATCGATATTGCGACCAAAAGGTGTCATTTCTACCACAGGCAATCCGGCTACAGATTGGCGTGGTATACCCATTAGCATCGTTGCCTCTTTTTCTGTCATAATAACAGCTGGGGTAAATCGCAATTCCCCTTCAAATCCGGACGGATAGTACGTTTCCAAAGAAAACTTAGGATGAGTAAAGTATTTCAAATAGTCGGCAATCTGTTTTGTATGAGTTTCCTTATACCAAGAATTGATATAAGCGGTCTGCAACGACGCAGCTTGTCCCCGAACAACCGCATTAAAGTTGCTTGCTGCTGCCAAAGCTACACTCCGGTCTTCTGATGTAACATAAGTTGCACAAGAAAAAGCCCCTGTATTTTCACATACTTCAAGCCGCTCCAGTTGTGCATCAATTTTTGCAAGTAAAGATTTCACACTTCTATTTTCATAACTTAACTGCAGACTATTGCCTGTGCTTTTTCCGGCTGCAACACTACGTGTATTTGATAAACCTGCCATATTAGTCACATTTTCACTACGTGATTCGCCCCAGCTATTGCTTTGGCTAGAGTTTTTCTCCGTTGAAGCACCAAAGTTAGCACCAACAAAAAAGCTAACACTAATACCTGCATCAATCGACGAAGAGTGCCCTTCAGTCTTAGCTTTTGTTTGTGTTAAGGCGACACCTTTCGTAATACTATCGCTGATGCTTTGCGTTTGCGTGGCAGATAAGGTGTAACTGTTTGTCTCATTTACGGTGACTTCCTGCTTAAGAAATGTAGCTAATTGTGAATAAATAAGCTCATACCCCTGCTTCATTTGTGCAATTTCGCTATGCACTATTGGATCAGCAATAGAGATGATCGTGTACTTTTTGTCATGTAGGGCATCCAACATATGCTCAATCCCCTGTGCATGACTCAATAGATCTTTATGTACTTCATCACGAAATGCGGGAACACCTGATATTGCACAGATCGCTTTGGCCGTACTCCTACTTAAACACTGCTGCTGTAACTCATTCACATATTCTGCAGAAAGCGGTGTTAATTCAGAGCCAACGAGATTACCTTGCAAAGCTCCCTCAAAAGCCTGTAAAGCACTGTTAACTTTTATCTGACTGTTCTGATCAGCTCCGCGAAAATTTTTAATTACCAGCCCAATATAAAAATCAATTTCTTTACCATCACTTTTAATAATAGTTACAATACTGCCACCGACTGCATAAGCAACATCGGTAATGGTAGCAAGTTGCTCAAGCAATTTTTCATTTTTATTCACTACGAGCTTCGTCAGATTAAAAAATTTTGTATTCTCATCAATCAAAATATCTTTATCTTCTGCCGTAAGTGGTGCAAGCTGCCCTACGCTTAATTTTTCTAAATAGCCTTTTGTAGTCATATCATTGGCAAGAGTAAGCGAGCGAAGCAACATGGCATTTTCGCCATGAGCCTGTAATAGGTTAGCCATTCAAAACACCTCGCGATTTTATAGCTTTTTTAGCTCTTCTGTCAGACAAGCAATATACTTATTAATTCGTTGCATTTGATTTTCCTTATCGGCAAATTGGTTACAAATTTCTTCAAACTCTTCTTCAATATTTTTTAGTAATTCACATAATAAAATATCGGAAACACTCTCTAATTTACTTTTAAATGAGTGGATTTCACTTTCAACACTTGACGCCATTTCATCAAAAATTTTACTAACTGTTTGAGACAGCATTTGATTCAAGCTTGTTTTCTCCTGACTAGCTGTGATTTCACCACTAAACTTTGCAGAAATGGCATTTTGTTTCTCACTAAAATCAAACTTAAAGATAGGAAATTCAATCTGATTCAACGTTTTCTCTGTCAGCAGCTTAAAAAATGCAGCATCATAATTATCCTTAGCCGTATCAAAATTATTTACAACGACATTAAGCATCTTTCTTTTCATCGCCGTAACATTGGCAGTTTCTGAAAAAACAGCTTCTAATCGATTCACGATATCATTGGAAAAACGATGAATATTATCAAGTGCATCCGAAACATCTAAGTAGGTATATGTCTCCTGATACGTATAATATTCCGTGCGAGAGCTTCCCCACGAAAAAGGGTTGTACCATTGTGAAGTGGACACGGAATAACTTCCAGTTTTCGTTCTTGTGCCTGTTTTATCATTAATATGGGAATATTCCGTACTTACTCTGCGTAATTCAAGAATTTCAGAACTTTTCTTTGTCTCTAGGCTTACCGATACCTCACCAACTACACTAATAATTTCTGATTTAATGGCATGGATCTGGCTTTCAATAGCCTTCTTCTGAACAGCGACTTGTTCCATATCTGAATTTGTAATAATCGCAAGACGTTTTTGCTCTCGCTCCCGAATAGCTCCCAGTACACCGCGTAACTCTTCCAAGGAGTTCGGCACAAAAGCAGTCGCTTTCTGTGTAAGTAGTGCTTCCTTTTGGGCAACAGCAGCCTGAAAAGCCTGCTTAATTTCGCTAAAGTCACCAATCAGCTTTATGTCTTCGTCAATATCGTCTGAGAAAGACTGTAAGGCCTGATATACATTGAGTTCTTCCCTATCATATTCCGTAACTGATTTATTTGACATGTTATAGGCCATAGAAGAAAGAAGCAACGGGTTTTTACACCCGGAAATAACAGTAATAAGCTCATCAGCAGCTTCACGCCTTTTTAAATCCGCAACAAATAGACGAACCTGCTCGCGTGCACGTTCTCTGAGTTTTTCAGCAACCAATTCTCTCGCTCTGGAAACAGTATCTGCTTCATTATCATCATCAAGACTGTCAAATGGATCTCCATCATCATCCTTATGACGAAGAACATCACGCAACGCACTGTCATACTTACTGGCAATTAAAACTAACTGCTTTGCTCCTTTTTGTGGTAACTGTGAAGACAGTAGCATCCAGTCGCTACTATCCAAGAAACTGCCAGCTTGACTAAGAAAAAAGACAACGTCACAAACTTCAATAAATTCTTTTGTACGAATCGTCCGAGAGACAATGGGGTCATTCAGTCCGGGCGTGTCAACAATTGAAATTTCTTTTAGTTCTTCTTTATCAAGGCAGAGTGTAACTGCTTTAACTAAGGAAGTGTACTTTCCGTTTTCTCCCACATAATCATTCAGTTTGCCTAACAACTCTTCATTTGAAGCAAACTTAATGACTTCCTTGCCTTTTGCTAACTGCTGGCGAAAATCAATTCCTGATTGCTGAGCCATTTTCACAAGTTCACGTGAAGCCACATACATCTCATCCTCTAAGTCGATAGCTGCATTGTCTTCTAACACATCCCACTCATCCAGCGAATAATATTCAATTTCAATTTTATTAACAGGCGAATATTCGATTTTCGTAAGCGTTGCGGTTTTAGGTGTAGAGGCTTTTGGCAAAACAGTCTGCCCATTAAAAAGCAGACTGTTTAAAAAAGAAGATTTCCCTGCCTTAACCTGACCAATGACACCAATATTCAGCTTCCGCTCTTCCCTAAAAAATTCTTCTATCTTTCGGATAAAATTGGCTTTTAACTGTTCAAGCTGCCGAAGATCACTTGCATCACCAACAGGTGTAAGATTAGAAAGAATTGTATCTATAGATGAGATATGATTCTGAAAAGCCGACTGGCTTTGTGTTGTATGAAAGATTTTCATATTATTAGCTCCTTACAAGTTAACTTCCTGCTTTAAATAATTTTGTATGATCAACCAGTCTTTCACTTACTGTCTGCGATTAAAGAAAACGTTTTTCTATAACCCCTTTGCCAGTTATCTTGTTATTCTCAATTGACTTTTTAATACTTCTTATATTCTCAAATAAACTCACCGAGCATGATGATAAACCAAGCATTTCACAATCTAAAAACTCACAATCAGAAAGCTTCAACAGATCAACTTCTTGAAAATCTTTAGAACCCATAATACATCCAGATACCCCGTTATTCGATTTTATATAACATAGACTAAATACAGAACCAGTTATTTCAATAGCTTTAACATTATTAATTAATTGAAAAACGCCTCCGATATCAAATTCAAAGTCATTAGCTTCTGAATCTCCTTTAAATCCACATTTAAGAAAACTACTATTTATTACTTTAAAATTATTGACCTTTCCCAAAACGACAACTCGATTTGACATTTCGTTAAATGAGCAATTGTTAAACTCCACGCAGTTGCATAAATTAAACAAAAGATTATAGTTGCTTGCTGTAAATGTGCAGTTTTTAAAAACAACAGAATCCCTACTTTCAAACTTAAGAGTGTCTTTTAAACTAATGACTACATCTTCAACAATAACTTGTTGCGAATTACACATCCTAACGACTTCAATTTCCTGGTATGTTAAACTCTTTTTCCCTTTTCCCGAAACATAACAACAGTTTGAATTAATAAACTGTATGTCCGAATAAAATAATTTTACATAAAAACTATACCTTGAAAAATCAATACCTATTCTTTCAGAAAGAAAATTAACATATTTTTCAGGACTTTGTTCTGCTATAATTTTTGCCAGCTCTGATAAATCCTGTAGCTCCTGTTTGCCACACTTAAGCAATTCAAATAAAGCTGCCAAAAACTCCAGCATCGTCTCGCAGACCTGCTCGCAGCTGAGATAAACAAGCATCGCATCCAAGGCAAAAATATTATTCAATTTGACTCCATCAATCACTTCAGTAAATTCATCAATTTGTGCTTCAGTAAGATTGACAGCATCAACGCTCAAATCCATTAATTCTTCGTCAAGTTTAGCTCCTGTTGCAATCCTCTGAATAAATAACCAAGCATTTTCCTGATTTTCTGTTGCAGTATACGCCACAGCAATCAGCATTGTTATATACTTCTTTTTCACATCAGCGTCTGCCGTTATCAAACTGTGCCCTTCGATCGGGTTTCGTCTGCCAATGGCTTTTATTTGCTTGAAATCAATAGACATTTCTTGCTTTACTGCCCCGTTATACTCAGCAAGCTCATGCGCAAAAGAATTCAATTGTGTTGACATTTCTTTTATTTGAGTTTGCATCTCAGTGATTGTTTTCAATTTACCATTCCTCTCCAGTGAAATTATATTATTCAATCGTTCCAATTGGATTATTTTCTGTAGACCAGCCCGCATATTGCTCCATAAAACATTTTACAAAGCTATTGTCTGTTTGTTTTGAATTCTGGAGCGCAATCATATAATTTTTTCTAGTTATACTATTATCAGACTGGCTTGAGTCACACGAGCAGTTTGAAAACTCGCAATTTTTCGCATTGGAATTTTTTAAAAAGAGAATATATAAATTGAAAGTCCCATACCGCCCATATCCTGATTCTCCATCAATCCTGCAGTCAATGAACTTAGTATTTCTGATACTACCTTGTGTCAATTTGACAAGACTACTTGTTGTGGTCATCCTACTATTTTTATGATCTGTTTTGATAGAACATTGCTCGAATTTACACTTCTCTATATTTCCGTTAATTAATTCAATTAAATGATTTTCAGGAGAAGAATCTACAATCGTCCCCCCCCTAAAAAAACAATTATTCATACTGCCATTTTGTATAAAAATGAATTGTTTCGATATAGTAGTACAGTTTTCAAACTCACACTTTAAAAATTCGCAATTTCGAATATCTATAAATGATTTTTTGATGTCTCCTGATGTAATAAAAGATTCATTAAATTCTTGTTCATAATTATCATCATTATCATCTATTAAATTCACACTGTTGTTACTAAAAATCGCATTTTTAAAAATTACTTTTCTTGTCTTTGATTGTATTCCAACAATATTCTCAAATTTGCAATACAAAAACTCTATCGTTTCTGCAGAAAATTTATCCAAATTTATAGGTGTCTTTAAATTCTTAATAACAGCATTAAAAATGATCACATGTCCACTCGTGATCATCATAGCTTCCTCAATACTTCTTACTACCGTAGCCTTAGTGGGCATAATATAACATATGCTTTCAATTAAGTTAACAGACATATTTTTGAAACACTGTTCAAAGAATGCGATTTCATTTTGTGTGGCAATGCTTTTTGCAATTCTTGTACATTCTTTTGCTTCAGCTTCTGTACATTTTACCAATTCCATCAATGCTGAAATAAACTCAATCATATTAGAGTTTTCATGTTCACAGCTTAAATATACCAGCATGCAATCCAAAACAAATGCTGTTCGTAAATTTTCAGAAACAATGCTTTCAGTAAAATTATCTAGTTGTTTTTCAGTTAAAATTAACGCATCAGCTGACAAAGCAGAAAAGTCATGTTCTTCCTTGGCACCACAAGCAATTCTTTGAATTAACAGCCAACCTTTTTCCTGATTTTTCGCAGCTAAATAAACTAACGCAATCAATAAAGTAATGTAGCTCTTTTTAGTTAACGGATCAGCTCTTTTTAGCGCATGCCCCTCTATCGGGTTACGCTTACCAATTACTTTCAGTTTTTCAAAGTCGATAGTGATGTGAGTATCTGAGGAAACATTGTATTCTGAAAGATTTTTTGATAGTTCATCCAGCTTTGCATATGCCTCTTTTATTAACAGTTGCATTTCACTAATTGTCTTCATACTTTCCCCTCGCAAACCTTTAGTCTTTGTATCGACTTATTTGACCTTCATGTTATTTTCCTTAACTAGGTCCAAAGTTTTAATGATTTTTAGCACTTCGTCTTGATAGTCCTTGCCACCAGCTTCTTTCCCCATAAGAAAACAAGGTTTTGTAGCATCTAAGGTTTCTAAGACTTCCATCAAGCTTTTTTTGTAGTCACTGCCACCTGCTCTTTTATTGATGATAGGGACCACATTTTCGAAATTATCGGCAAGCATGTCCTGATAATTTTGTTTTAAGTAAATCCCTTTCTTCTTCATATATTCCTGTAAAACGACCAATGGGTTTTTCGCTTTATCGACAATAAGTGATAGTTCTGTCGGCTCTGGCATATCAATCCCGACAATATCACCAATAATTTTGATTTCCGCAAAAAACTCAGTTTGCAAATTTGTAAGTTTTTTAAAAATGGTTTCTAGTTGCGATAAATAAGCTTTGCCACTCTTGATAACAAAATTCAAACTATCGTTAATCTCACTATCATCCGATAAAGTAAGTGCCTTATTAAGGCTTTTTATTCGTTTACTTTCAAACTCGATTTTTTCTTCATAATATTCGAGGCATTTTATGAACAACTTTTTAAAGTTAACCGCAAAATTGTTTTTATCAGTAGTTACATCCCATTCTTCAAAACATTTTTTTATACTTGCCGCACTATACAAGTTTGGATGTTTAGAAGAATAAGCTAAAACATCAACATAGGAAATTCCTTTCATATCCAGTGTTGATTTAATCTTGTCTGAAATAGCCTGCAAATCTTCTTCGGGTTTATCGTCGGCTTTGCTAAGAATAATGAGCTTAGGAATCGTTTCATTGAGTGTCTTAATAAATTTGATGTCATCTTCTGTTATCGTCCCGGCATCTGCTTTAACAAACCATAAGATATAATTTGCCGTATTTAATTGTCTCCGGGCAATTTGCTCATCGGTTTTTGCCGAATAAGTCGAAGTATCGGGCTTAGAGTAACCTGGCGTATCAAGAAAAGCCAGATTAGTATACTGGTGCAGCGGCGTTGAAAAAAATAGACTTTCTACAATATGTCCAAGAGTAACAACATCAGTTGCCCCGTCAGATTGATTCTGTTTCACTTTCCCAAACCCATGAGCTATCTTTCTTATCATCAAAACATCAGCGATTTCAAATTTAGCATCAAATACGTTTATGCCACTCAAATAATGTTTTTCACCCTCAACAATATAAGTAGGAACTGAAGTAGAAGGATCAATTCCTGCCGGTAAAACAGGTTTACCCATAACGGCATTTAGAAAACTTGATTTACCGCTGGAAAATCCCCCTCCCAGTGCAACAATATTTTTTCCGATAAGTTGATCATAAAGAATGAAATCTTTAAACTTTTCATATTCAGCCTTAAAATCAGCATATAGTAGATGAAAATCTGGTGGTGCATTATCCTTAACAACATCACCTATATTTTTATTAATTAAGCTTTCTATTTTGCTCAGATCTGCTTTTGTCTTGATTGTTGAGGCAGGACGAATTATATTACGCAGAAGTTCAAAATTATCTACTACTTTTTCGTTTTGTTCAGTTGCACTCATATTTAATCCCTCGCAGTTCTTCTAAGTCAGCCTGTGCATCAAGTAAAAAACGTTTCTTTTCTCCTTCTTTGGTTTCTCTTTGGGAAGTGACTTCTTTTAACGCCTGTGAAATAGTCATATATCGACTATTTAATTCCTCTGAAATCTGCGTATTAATTTCGTTTGCATGCCGCATCAACTCGATTTCTAGCTGAGTCATAATTTGCTGAATGACACGTGGAAAAACATCGGTCTGGAGCTTTTGAGATATTTGTGCTTTTTGAGCCTGCCTTGCTGCCTCTTTTTTCTTATTACTAACGAACCATGCAATTACGCCACCAATCAATGCTAAAATAGGCCCAAGAATAACTACACCAATTGCCGCCACAGCTGTATTAACCACTTTAGAGGTTATTGTATTCGTATCAATATTTAATTGCCCAGCCGTTAAATTCAAATCTGCTAAAACCAACGTATTAAGCCGTGACGTAATATCCTCAACATACCGCTGCACTTTAGGAAGAAAACGTTGTTTAACACTTTGAGTTACAGCAGCTCTCAATATAATATTAATTCGCTCACTAATATCTTGCTCATTCATTAACATAGCAACTAAGCTCGCTTCTTCTCTTTGCAATGCTTGAAGCAAATCCGCTTCAATTTCTCTCACACAAGTTGGTATTGTACGACTAAATGAGTCAGATTGAGCTGATAAACTTTTTTGCAATTCCTCTAGCTCTTTTTGCAACGCTTCTTCCTGCTCATAGAGTTCAGACATTGTCAGCCCCTGATTCTGCACTAACGTCTGAATAAAAGTTTCCGTTTCGCTTACCAATTGATTAATAATTTGCTTATATTTTTTATTAATAATCGCCTGCGCATTAGCTTGCACAGCTTTTAGAAACTCTAATAACTCGTTCACTTCTCCATCTTTACTGCTTGTAATACAAATGCGGATCTCTTTTTTTCCAAGATGTTTTTCTATGTCAGCTCGCAGCTTTATAAGATTTCCTTCTAAAATTTCACTTGTTACCTTATCAGACTTCGTAATAACAATACAGATCGGCATATCATTTAGAGTAAGCTCCTTTAAAATACTGACCATATTATATTTCAATGTCATCTCTTCCGCTGAAAAAGCAATTAAATAGACAAGACTCTTAGGAAGATACTCATCAATCGCTTTATTATGAACCTCGTATCCAGAATCAAATCCAGGCATATCTACAAGCATTACATCTTTAACAGATGCTAAAAAACGGTTATCAAGTCTCAGTGCAATTGAATTAATTTGTTCAAAATCAAAAACACTGTCCATATATTCTTCAATCGAGATAATCCGCTCACTATTATCAGATCTTACTACGACTTCATCCATATCTTCTTTATAATAAATCTCTGTTGGCACTGCCGTTTCCGGATTAATATCTTCACGCAGTAACTTTTTCCGATATCCCAACAAAGTATTGATAATTGCCGTTTTCCCAGCACTAAATTTTCCAATAACAGGAATAGCTACTTGCTGCGTTGTATATGCATTCATCTGTTCCTCGATCATTTCAGTAGATAATTTATACTTTACATTAATATCACGAATATAGTTAAACGCTGTTAGCATCGTCGATTACGCCCTCCTGATAAATTAGACTTTTCTAATTTTCATCATAATTTTTTACCATGGCACAAATCGTTTCTCTCATTTCTTCTCTAAATGTTTTTGGCTCTAACACCTCTAAATATTGCGCTTGGCTCAAAAACCACATTTTAATTCCTCGGCCAAATACTTCCGCTTCTATCAGAGCACAATCGCCATCCTGCTTTAATACTTTTGCTGTTGGCAGTCGGTCTAAAATAGCTTTGAGGGATTTCCCCCAATACTTGAACTTCACTTTTAAAAGCGGCCCTGTCTGCATAAATTGCACCCGATTGCGAAATTCTCCATCTTCAAAACGATCACTATAGGTAATGCAAAACGAATCCTCAGAAATTTTCATATTTTTAATTCGATCTACGCGATATATAGTCGGAAAATCGAATCGCATTTCGCATATGTAGGCAATGAGATAAAAATAGTATTCTGAAAAAACAATTGCTTGCGGTTCAATTTTTCGCGTCACTGTTTCTGTTGCATTTTCCCGTTTATATTCAATTACAAGTAGCTTTTGCGCTTGTATAGCCTGACTTAACTGCCATATCTGCTCAATTAGTCGTATATTTGTTCCAACTGGCTTGTAATGGAACTTTTCATTACAAACGATTTTTTGTACTTGTTGTTTCTGCTCATCTGGCAAACGAAGCAAAAGTTTATCGATAATTTTTTCAATATCCTCTTTACAAAAAGCGCGACTTTCCAAAAGAACTTTACCAATGGCTAATACTTCCGAGCCTTTCAGCAACTTTCCCATTGGATCGGTCAAACAGTAACCATTCTTTTCTCTGGAATAAATCAATTCTTTTAGCATCGCATCTTTTTGGCATGTTCCTGCGAGATAATTGCGGATTTCCTCAATATCACGCTGTATACTTTTTTCATTAACTGAAAACCGCTGCGCTTCTGCCGCCTTTTGAACGACTTCCCCTTGTAAAAGCCTTTCAAAAAGAGATAATACTCGTAGCGTTTTTTCTAAACCGTCTCCCTGAGCCATAAAAAAGAAAATCACCTCGCTTTTCTCTATTTCTTAAATTCAGCTTAAAAATTTACAATTCCTGCATCTTTTGACAAAATAGTTTCTTACTTAACCTTTTATTGTCGAAAGATTTCCTGGAAACATTGATATACCCTATCACGATAAATCCGCTTTTCTTCATACATTCTGTGATCAGCTTCTTTTAAAACAGCCTGAAAATCAGATACCATCAGTGATGTCGTAGCAAAACCAATCGATAAGCTCAGCGGAAAAGAAGCTGTTTCATTTTGCGCGGCAATTTGCAATTTAATGGCACGTTTCAACGCTTCCAGGTCATCTTCTGTCTTTTTTTCATAAAACAAGATGACATATTCATCGCCGCCAATTCGAAATACATCAGTGCCGTCCTCACAAAAAGACTGTAGAACCTGAGCGGCACGTTGAATCAACGCATCCCCTTCTGTATGGCCTAAAGTATCATTCACCACCTTTAAACCGTCAACGTCACATAAAAACAGCGATACTGCTAAACCGTTTTCTTCAATCATTTCCACTGCTCTGATAAAAGCATTCCGATTCTTTAGGCCCGACAGCTTGTCGAAATCACGCTCATGCCAAGCCAATTCAGCCAATACCTTCTGCTCTTTCATGGCTTTTTTCAAGCCATGAAAAGCAAAAGCAAAGTACGTTGAAAGACCTGCAAAGATCATACATAAAACCAAAAGAATTTGCGTACAATGCACACCGATTTCTCTATTTTGATTTTGAATTTCCAATAAAAGTCGAGCTCCGAGTCCACAAACAACACTAATCGCTAAAGCCCCGCAAATCAAAAGGATTGCTTTCTGACATGTTTTTTTCATCGATTCTTCAAAGAAAAATGCCATAATCTAATCCCAGCCCCTTTCCTACTCATTGTAATGTAACAAATGTTCATGTACATATGTGTGTCCATGTCAAAGCTTTGGCTTCATTCCTAGCAAATTTTTAAAGAAAAAACTTCTTTTTACGCTACGACGCTCTTTTTCTGGCACTTCATGCAAAGCGCCCTGCCAAATTTCTTCATAGAAACCGCATGAATTCCGGGAGTAATTTTGCTCTGGCATTCGTTGCAAAGTAAAAAATCAGGCCTATGCCCAGCCTGACTAAAAGTCTCTTTATCGGTAGCTCCTTCATCTGTTTTCCGATCTGCTTCAGGATCATCGTTAGTACTTATAGCCAAACTCAACATGAATGCGTATTTTATTGCTGCAGTCTGTGCTTTCATGACAGCTTTATCACCTGAATCCTGCCCACTTCCCAGTCCTGATATATGCATACTTTCACCACTCTCAGCATCCAATAGTGCAATCTCCACTTTCACTGTTGCTAAATGCTCTGTATTCCCTTTGTTATTTACTACATCCACAAGTGACAACAGCTCTGGTGTAACAACCGATGCAATTTTTTGCTTTACTAATGATGCATTCACTTTCTCAAGAACGTCAGCTGATGTTATGTATTTATAATGGTGAAAATCATTAACTCCGTTTTTCTGAACCATACTGCAAGCTTCCATGACACGAACGAATTTTTCTGCAATGTGCTTCATATTCCTCATCCTTTCGATAAAAATAAGCGCCTGTGCTGTTTCTTAGGGGAAACAACCGGCGCTTATTTTATAGATTGTTTGGATTTAAGTGAACCGACTTTCCTCTCGGATAACATCTTCTAATAGCAGTTAACTAACTTCTGGCAACTCAGTTTGGTTCGCGTTCCTAAGGGATTTGCCATAAGAGCAATACTCTGCCACTTGACAATAGCCAAGGCATTTTCGATCATGCCACCGTTCCCTTGCTTTACAGTGAGGTGGCATTTTACGGTTTACTATAGATTCTTCTAAAGCTTTGGCCTTGGTATTCATATAACGAAGCAACCATGCCCGTTGAATCGGCTGAATAGGAATGAGATAAATCGCCTGATCAATGCCACGTTCTTGGGCAATTCGCAAACTCTGATCACGGCAAAGTGCTTGTATAATCATTTTGCTAACTGTAAACCCTTGGTCTTCGAGCAATAAGCGATAATAATTTAGCTGAATCGCCCAATCCAAAAGATTTCTAACGCCACCGTCTCGCCACTCTTTCTTAAACTTTTCCTGGCCTTTCTTCAATCCGGTTTTATAAATAGTTCCAGTAGGAACACGGACTTGATAGCGCCCCAATGCTTTTATTATTTTATAACTGCTAGTCACTTTCAGATCACCAAGTACACCAGTTTCTCGATCTAAGATTTCACCATATAGATCAAATTTTCCTGATGTAATGGCATCATAAAGACGTTCTTCCGCCATAATATTTCCGTTGTTATACCCTTCATGGAGCGTATGCACGGCGCTGCCATGCAAAGCATAAACTACTTCTTGCGGATTGACCGCATAAGGAATCGTTTTCTTTAGATAAGTTTCGCGAATCCCAGCAATAAGTTCAGTAACGGTTGCTCCTGAAACATTTCGGTCTAAAGAATTTGCTACCGCTCGTAACGTCGGTAAAAACATACACCGCTGCTCATATGGGCAGCGGTGCAAACACTCGGTGATTAAGATGCGTTCTCCATTCGGACAGATAAATTGATTGGCTGGCATAGTTCTTCCTCCTTTTCGCTAAGAAATTGTATGACTAGATCTCCAAAAAGAGATGCCTTATCTGGATCACCAACAGACTGCAGAACCATCGTACTGAGTAATTGGCTAAGTCCGTCGGCTAATTCTTTCGTTTGGGTATAGCTTAACGTAACATGTAGTCGCTCCTCTTGTTCTGTATGTAAGGTAATCATAAAGCATCCTTGATACGTCTTTAGGTCTGCCTGCAAAGAATCATAGGCTAAGCAGGCACTAACGCTCAAATTAGACATCGAAATCACCTCCTTTTAACGCACGACTTCCAGCGGGAATCGTTGCGCCGTTACATTTTTTTCTTGGCCGCTGTGATACGAAGGTGTCGCCAAAAGCGGCTTTTTATCAGAAGGAAGAGCCAGAAGTTCTCCGCCAAGGCGCTCTAATTCGGTTGCTCTGGTATAATCCTCTAGGTCTTGTGATGCTCTTGTCACCGCATTAATCAGTCCATAGCGGCTACTATCTCTCCCCATTAAAAAGTAACGCAAAATACCGCCGCGCTCACTTTGACTCAGCGTGTAACGATCAGCTAACACTTCGACCGTTTTAATGGGATCTGGACCTGTCTCTTCGAAAAGAGACGCCTTCATTTTATCGACCGTCAGTTGAAAATTCGCTTCATCGACTGCCACGCGAACTGTGTCTTGCATTTTCATGAAAAAGGCTTTGTCATCTTGGGCTAACGTTTCATCGGAAAAAATCTCATAGGCGCTATCTTCCTGTTCGACTTGTCTGCCCACATGGTAACGCCTCTGAGCGTAGTCTTTGACAATGAGCCCATTTTTGCAAACAAGCCGAAAAATCAGCGGCTCGACTTTTAGACTTCCTAATCCTACTTCTGAATTTGAAATGACAAAACCAGCCTGTACAACATCGCCCACGGTTACTTCCGCTTTCATTTTGCGGTGAATCACTTTGAGATAGAGATGTGTTGCCGTCACCTCACACGATATAATTTCAGCCTGCCCCATATCTTTAATTACTGGAAGTACGGCGTCGACAAGTTCTAGGTGATCCAATCGTCTATAGCGGTCACTCAGCACAGCTCGGACTTCGCCGTCCAGAGTTCGAAGCATACGCCGCTCCGGCGTTTTGCTAAACCAGCAATTAATATTGTCGTCAAGCAGACTAGGGTATTCAAAACGCATACGATTATAATATTTGATGGGAATCTGCAGCCGTTCGGCCAGCTGCTTATGGGCTAGTTCATTGAGTGTAAATACTTCATTTCCTTGATCTAAAGCCAAACGAAGCTGCGTTCGGCCCTTTTCTGTTTCAACTTCTAGATTACGTGTATCAGAAATATAGTCTTTTCGCACTTTTCTCTGTCGTTCTAGCTCCTTCGCTAAATCTAAAATGGATCGCCCTGTTTTCATTTGCCATTCCTCTTTTCATTAGTTTTTTAGAACACAAAAGGCCAAGCAATATTTTGCTCGGCCTAAGTAAAACTGTATGTTCCTATGATCCTCTGCAGGGGCTTTATGCTATAGGCATAAGATCTACAGATTCATGTTTATAGTATATAATTCTATTTTTCTAGTTTGGCAATTTCCACTAAATTTTCATGTGTTTAAAACTATTGCAAGCTAACATAATATTAAATAATTGAAAAAGGAAGATGCTAATTATGGCTAATTTACTGAAACCAATAACGGCTATTCACATCAAATTATTCTACGTCTTTGAAGTAGCAGCAATGCTTCGGGTAAGCACGCAGGTCGTTTACATTCTCATACACAATGGAAAGTTACCAGCTATAAAAATGGGACGTTCCTGGAAAATACCGGAAGAGTCCATTAATTCCTATATTAATTCACTGCAAGCCAGTTCCTCTGCTTGTCAAAAGTGATATGCAGTTTTATACCATTCCATTTAGTGAAGCAGCATTATTCGTTCTCTACAACAATTATGTACTATCTTGATCCTGTTTTTTCTTCTAATATAGTTATCAAATAAAATCCCCATTTTATTACTTAAATAAATCAACATAAAAATAATCAATGTAATAAAGGGAGTGGTTCAATATGTACGATCAGTACAACGATTTGGTAACGATAGATGATCTTTGTGAAATGCTATACATTGGAAAAAATGCCGCTTACAAACTGCTAGCTTCCGGACAAATTAAAGCATTTCGCTATAACCGGATATGGAAAGTCCCCAAACAAGGAGTTATTGAATATGTGCTGACACAGAGTAACCTAACACCACTAAAGGCTTAGCCATCGCGCTAAGCCTTTTTCTTTTATTCGGAAAGTTCTTCCCCTTTCAAGACCATTTCAAGTATGGGCCTTGTCTTTTGATATATATCAACTATATATGCATCATTCTGTTGATAAGTATCTTTTTTTCCTGCTTTAATGCGAATAAAATATTCATTCATTTTTTCATCATTAAGAGTAATTCCTTTTAGGCCTCTACGATAATCCTTTGCCGTATGACGTGGCCTACATTCACAAATATCACAAGATGATCCAATTAATCTTTTTAACTCTTCTTTATTTATGGGATCAGCAGAATATCTCGTTAAAAAATAAGATTTATATGCATTATAAAGATCGCTTGTATAACAAGTAACGTCGGTATCTATTGTACAACAAGCTTCAATAAAATCATTAACAATGCGCATCTTATCATATTCCAGTTTTTCTTTACGCTTCTGTGATTTTAATAATTGTAACCCATATGTCGCTAAAACTAAATGAAACCAGTGAGCTCCTTTTTGACTTACTTCAAAGTCTAGAAAATCGGTATCACTACCCGTCGACCCTAAGTCGATAATCTCCATTTCTGTATTTAAATACATTCTATAGTAATTTAAAGTGGACGCATTTTTCAAAAAGCAAATGCATGTACTGGTATTATCGTGTACAAATTCTCCTACACTCCCTTTTACGTGTCGTTGCGTAATCGATTTATTTTTAATCATTCGTTTTAAAATTCTAAATCCATCTCCAATAAATTGTGGATTATTGGAAGAATGAGAAATTAGTATAAGTTGTCCGCCGTAGTACTTTCTTTCAATCATACTCAAATGTTCTTTAGCTTTTATTAATTGAGAATACATAATGTAATAAATGCTTTGATCATTATATAAATAATTTAAAAAGCTATGAAAATTTTTTTGTCGCGCAGGATGACCAATAATTATATACGCCTTTTTTTTTGTTTGAATGCCATTGATATATGCAATGAGCTTAGCTAATTGATTTAATTTCTCAATATTGCCCTCCGTTAAAGCAAATAAAATCTTGCTAACCTCAGGACAAGCAATAGATTCTTCTGTAAGAATTTGTTTAAGCGCTCGAACAAATAATTCTTCTTCACTTAGTTTATTGGGAATTATTAATTTAGTCTCAAGTATTTGACCAGAAGATTGTGATATTTTATTTTTTTCCGCTTCATTTTTCAAGTTAAGTTTATTACTATGTCGCTCTTGATAAAATACAATTTTCTTCATCCACATCTTAAAATAAGGCAACCTTGCTTTTGAAAAATTTGTTCCAGTACAATTGGAAGATACTGTTTCAATAATTAAATTACGCATATAGCGAAATTCAGTTTTTGTTGGAATCGGTATAAGGGGAATACCGTGCTGTTCTGAATACATTTTATAGATAGTCCTAAGATTCTGTTCTACCACTAGATAAAATCTTTGTCCCAAATATAAGAATAAATTTCTATCAAACACATGAAATGATTCTGCTTCATCAAAAACACAAGTTTTATACCCAATGCGCTGCTGATAGTTCTCCCATTGCCAGCCTTCACTCCTATCCTTATGAATTTTTAAAAAGTCTTTTAGCGCCTGAATCAATTCTATCTTGGGAACATATATTCCATAATTTTTAAGAACGCTTTTATAATTATTAACATTAAAGCATAGCAACCGCTGAGGAGCATGTAATGGATTTATAACATTATCGACATGA
>URQW01000028.1 GCA_900550105.1 uncultured Pelosinus sp. | reverse complement strand
TTAATCAGACGAATGATACCATAAACCATGGTGTACCCCAGGGCGATCAGCGCATAAATGCTGCCGAGAGAAATGCCATTGATTAACTGTTGTAATAGTTGTTGCATAAAAGAATCCACTAGCTTTCTCCTCCCATCTTTTCGTAAAATTAGAATCAATTTGAGAATTTCTTGGAATAATAAGGGATAAGGCCGCGGCCTTATCCCTTTGCTGCAGTATTTTTCTAATGAGCCTCTAGGGGCCTTTTCACGCTACTAGCTTTCCAAAGATCAAGGGTTAATTTTTTCTTTAAAGGTTTGTTTACCGTCTTTCATTTCAATAATAACGGCACTCTTAATCGGATTATGGCTAGCATCAAGGGTGATAAGTCCAGTTACTAGTTTCAGATCCTTCGTAGCTGCCAAAGCATCTTTAATCTTAGCAGGTTCAGCGCTGTTAGCCCGTTTAATCGCGTCAACTACAGTCATCGCCGCATCAAAACCAAGCGCTGCTAAAGCGTCAGGATTCTGGTTATATTCTTTTTTATAGTCTTCCACAAATTTCACAACAGCTGGGTCTTTATCTTCCGGCGAATAGTGATTACTGAAGAAGGTATTATTCAAGACATCTTTACCAGCAATCTCTACCAGTTTCGGCGAATCCCAACCATCGCCACCGAGAATTGGTGAAGTAATGCCAAGTTCACGGGCCTGTTTTACGATTTTGCCAACTTCTTCATAGTAGCCAGGAACATAGATAACATCGGCATTGGCTGCTTTAATTTTCGTCAAAGTCGCTTTGAAGTCCTGATCTTTTTGCAGATAAGCTTCTTTGGCAACAATCGATCCGCCATTTTTCACAAAGTTTTCTTCAAAGAATTGAGCCAAACCTTTAGAATAATCGGAGCTGTTATCAATATAAATTACTGCCGTTTTCGCTTTTAAGGTTTTTCCGGCAAAATTAGCCATAACCGTGCCTTGGAAAGGATCGATAAAGCAAGAACGGAAAATATAATCTTTTACTTTTCCACTATCATCAACAGTAACTTTAGGATTCGTCGACGTAGGTGTCAAGAAAGGAATTTTGTTATCAGTAGCAACCTGTACAGCGGCTAAAGTATTCGAGCTAGCTACAGCTCCTAAGATCACAGATACTTTATCCTGAGTAATCAGCTTAGTTACAGCATTAGCTGACTCAGATGGCTCTGATTTATTATCAGCTACCACAAAATTGATTTGTTTTCCTAAAACCCCACCGGAAGCATTGACTTGTTTAAAAGCAAGCTTAGCCCCATTTACGGCTGATTGACCATAGGAAGCAACACCACCTGTTAATTCGAAGTCACCGCCGATTTTAATTTCTTTAGAATCAGCGCCGCTGCCGCCGCCACAGCCAGCTACCACACCAGCCAGCATCGTTAAGCCAATTGCTAAACTCAATAATTTTCTCTTTTTTGTAAACATAGTCCGCCTCCTCGAATTCAGTTCCAAAGTAATCATAAAATAATTTCGATTTACAATTATGCACATCTAAAATTAGTTACGTTCTTTTAAAACGTATTTTTGTGCTTGTTTTTAATTATATGTGCACATTTACATAGTGTCAATATCATATTTACAATTTTGTTTTCCCAATAGAGACATTCGCTTTTATTATAATTAAAATAAATTATCTATGTTTAACTAATTGCATTTTGGCTTAATCCATATTTTAAAATTCTCATTCCCCTAGAATCATAATCTTTACGGCCTTGTATAAAAATGGACTTCTTTTGTTCATACTAGAATAAAATGCAAAAATGCAGGAGTTTTACTTATGTTAAATGACTTCATTAAGTCCTTTTGTCCGCAAGGAGAAAACTACCATGTCCATGAGGAAGAAACGCCCTTTAAGATTGCACAGAACTTGTCAGCATTCGCCTCTGCCGCTGCTGCCGCCAACCAACCCTTAGTGCTGGTTTGTATTGGTAGTGATCGTTCTACCGGCGACTGCCTTGGCCCGCTTACCGGAACAAAGCTAACGACTCTTTTACCTCAAATACCTGTATTCGGTACCCTTGATGAGCCGGTTCATGCCACAAACTTAGTAGAAAAACTTGACTATATTCACCAAAGCTTTCCTAACCCTTTCTTGATCGCGATTGACGCCTGCTTAGGGAAACTGGATCATGTAGGCTCCATATCATTAGGGCGAGGCTCTCTGAAGCCAGGAACAGCTCTGCGCAAAGATCTTCCGGCTGTCGGTGATGCGTACATTACTGGCATCGTAAACGTAGGCGGTTTTATGGAGCAACTGGTTCTACAAAGCACCCGCCTCAATCTTGTCGTAAAAATGGCAGAAACGATTTCTTATGGTATTTTTTTAGCCTTATTGCCCAATACCAAAGTAACCATGACTGCAACTCATGTTGAGGCTTTACCTAAGTCTTAAAAGCAATTTCCTTGCCGATAAAAAATAGCGCTGATCATAGAAAATCAGCGCTAGCTTATTTTGAGACAACGATAGAATCTATAATTTTTCTAGTTCAGCTAGAATCTCTTCGGTCGTCTTACCTGAAGCATTAATAATCGGTACATCAACCAATTCTTCCGTAGTATAGAGGTCCGGACTTTCCAACCCGCTTACTACCAAAGCGTCAATATCCTGCTCGGGCATCTTTACATCAAACACAACGACCTCATAACCTTCCGTTTCTAGTACAGGCGATAAACGGTCAAGTTCTTTTTCCAAACCAATAATACCCTGCATAAAATTCACCTCTTCTTAACTAATTTTTATAAAAAATGGTAGTTACTGAAAGGGCGCTTGCAAGTTTTCCACAACCTGCTCTTTCGTTAAAGCGGTGGCATTAATAAACAAGGGGCTATCGCCATCGCAACGACAACAAAACTGCTCTTTCACTACGGGTCCAGCATAAACAATAGCCTGCACTGGTCTGATTGTTTCAGCCATATCAACAACTTCGTAGCCTTGACTATGCAAATGTTCTTTCACTTCCCGTAGCCCCGTTTCTACTGACACGCGAAACATAAAAAAACACCTCCTGTTCAAGACTCTAAGATTAGTGTCTTTCAGGAGGTGCAAAATCATGCCTGCCATTGTTTTCAGAACAAAAGCCGCTATGCTATTAAAATTTTATTCTAGTACTGGTTCAGAACTGTAATTATTACTCATAGCGCAAGCGCCTTTAAATACGGCTCCTTCACCAATGCTCAGTACATTTGCCGCAATATCACCGTAAAGCTTTCCTGTTGGTAAAAGCTCCAGCTTTTCCTGAACAGTAGCATTGCCTTGCAGAGTTCCAGCAATTGTCAAACTTTTTGCCTGAATCTGAGCTGTTACCACACCGGATTCGCCAATAATCAGATCACCACTTGATAGGACTTCGCCTTCAAAGCGTCCATCAATTCGAATCGTCCCGGTCGCTTCCACTTTCCCCTTAAAAAGAGTTCCTTGACCGATAATTGTTTCAATATGTTCCGTATGGACTGACTTTGTTTTTCCACCAAACATTCTCATCTCTCCTATTATCAGTTAGAAGCTGCTCTGGATTCAGCTAAAAATCAAACAAGCAGGCTATACTATATCAACTGCTATCGTTTTTTCTTATAAGAAGGAAGTAGGGTCAACGGCTGTTCCATTTACGCGAATCTCATAATGTACATGAGGTCCTGTACTTAAACCAGTGCTGCCCATTTCAGAAATAACATCACCTTTTTTGATAGTCTGTCCCACTTTTACGAGCAAAGCCTGATTGTGACCATAAAAGCTTACAATCCCGTTGCCATGATCAATCTGAACAAGCTTACCGTAGCCGCTATACCAATCCGCATATATTACTACGCCATCGGCCACAGCATGAACGGGTGTTCCATAATTGTTGGCAATGTCAATTCCTGGATGAAAATCAGCACCGCCGCCAAACGGAGAAGATCGATAGCCAAACCGCGATGTAACATCGCCTTCAGCAGGCCAAATCGAAGGTGTCTTAGCTAATTTGGCATTTTTATCGGCAATTCTCTGTTTAATTTCGAGTAGGCTCTGTTCACGAGCGTTAATGGCTTGATCCAAGGAATTCAAATTGCTGGCAATATCAGTAATCTGGGGAATAGGACCTGGACCACCCTGACCATTAAAAGCACCTGTAGGGCGAGGAGCTTCCATCGATCTAGAAGTCTGAGCTGCTTCTTCTGAGTTAAGCATCCGCCGAATATCGGCGTCAAGAGCATTCAATCGATTCATATTTTCCTGCAATTTAGCCGCTTGCTGTGCTAAATTAATAATCTCTTGCTCTTGTTCGTGATTGACCTGCTGCAAACGAACATATTCGCTTTTGTCAAAAACAGCTCGTGCAGATTTGTACTGCAGATGAAATAGGGTTCCAAAAAACAGGAGTGTAACCACAAGTACGGAACTTACTGCATATTTAAAGTAGCGTATGGGAATGCGTATACTGCGAACGTCTTTGCCGTGATGAGGCACCAGCATCAGCGTATATTCCCGCTTATCTGGTTTTGCCTTTTGTTTCATTTCATTCATTTCTTTCTTTCACCGCCTAAAAAATGCGTTGTTCTAACCTTGATTACTTCTCCATGTTTTTAAAAAATCCTGCCAAAATTTAATTTTTTTGTGCCCGTTGTAAAGCTTCCTTTTCTTCATCTGATAAAAAGTAAGTAGACAGTCCAGCTTCAATCGGCTTAGCATAAACCCGTGCTTCATTACGACCAAAAATATTGGAAAGAACAAAACCATTGTTTTTCTCATCAAGAATAGCAATCGCAAAACTCAAGTCACTGCCCGTATCCTCAAAGGCATTGAACCGAACCATCCCCACTTTCTTCAAATTCGTCCGACTGTCTTCGCGAATGCTTTTGCACTCCTGTTCCACGGCGGCAATCGTTTTCATGCCTGTTCTTAATTCTTCAATATGCTGCATTAAAAGTTGTTCAATATTAGCCCCTTCGGCACCGCTCATCAGTTTGCGATACCGCTTATTTAAGCGTGATAATTTAATATTAATGCTAATGAAAATTAATAGGGCTAAAAATAAACAAACCGTTAAGCCAAGAATCATGGTTCCCAAATTTCCCATAATCAAATCTGTAATGTACTGCATAAACTCCATTTTCGTGCACACCTTTCTTTTCCTTAAATCAAAAGGGCCATAGCAGCGTAAGTACTAAAGCCGCAGGAATTGCCGGTAGCCAATTTGCCACAGGAATTTCCTTTATTTCCAACATAATCAATCCAATTGCCATAATGAGAATTCCGCCAACTGCGGTCATTTCATGAATCACAGCCTCAGACAGAAAAGGACTTAAAAAACCGGCAATTGCTGTAATCGTACCTTGATATAACAGAATCGTCAAGCTGGAAAGTCCCACACCGATCCCTAACGTAGCGGAAAAAATGACCGACGCAATTCCATCAAGCATACTTTTAGCATAAAGTGTGGTCGGATCGCCTGTCAGACCTTCCTGCAGTGAGCCCACAACGGCCATAGCTCCTACGCAAAATACGAGGCTTGCTGTAACAAAGGCCTGGCCGATTTTAGCGTCCTTGCCGCCGCATTTCTGATTAATCCATTGCCCTAAAGCTTCTAAATGAGCGGAAATTGCCAAAAACTCACCAATGATTGCTCCGATGATTAAACTAAGAATCACAATTAAAATATTCTCAGTTTTTACGGCCATCATCATGCCAATAAGCAAAACACAGAGCGCTAAAGCCTGCATAATACTTTGACGATATTTTTCTGGGAATCCCCGTTTTAATCCAGCCCCCAAACAAGTGCCGCCAAGTACTGCGACGGCATTTACAATCGTTCCTTTCAATACTTCATCTCCCTATATTCCTCTGCTCTTCTCTATTGTACGCATAAGAATTGTTCTAATGCTATTCTTCATCCTCATAGATCATTTTTGCTAAGGGAAACGGCCGAAGCGCTCGACTTAAAATGCCATGAAGATGAGCAATCAGTACACCATAATTTACAATTGGAACATTTTGTTCTCGCGCCATCGCTAAGCGATGCAGCATCTCACGACGATTCAGCATACAAGAACCGCAATGAATAATAAGGCGATAAGGTGATAGGTCATCGGGAAATTGACTTCCAGCTACCCAATCAAATTCCAGTTCACCACCAACATGCTGCCGCAGCCAACGAGGAATTTTAACTTGTCCAATATCATCAGCCTGACGATGATGGGTACAACCTTCAGCAATAAGAATCTTATCACCAGGCTGCAATTGATCAACTGCTCTCGCTCCGGCTACTAGAGTATTTAAATCGCCCTTATGGCGTGCAAAAAGAATGGAAAACGAAGTTAACAAAACTTCAGGCGGCGTATCGGCCGCTACTTTTAAGAATTCCTGCGAATCCGTAACAACGAGTTTAGGTGGTTCCTTTAGATTTTCTAAGGCCCGCTTTAACTCCCGTTCCTTTACAACAAGACAAAAAGCATCATGATCAAGCAAATCACGGATCGTCTGTACTTGCGGTAAAATCAGTCTGCCTTTTGGCGCCGCTAAGTCAATTGGCACAACAAGCACGACCGTATCGCCGCCCTGTACTAGATCCCCAATGACCGGAGTCCCTTCCCAGTCATCAGGCGCTTTCGCAATAAGCGTCTTTTTCAATTTCTCAATACCAAGTTTTTGAATTGCACTGACTGGAATTGGCAAAGCCTTCAGTTTCTCTTCCCAATCTTTAGCCTGAGCTTCACTGAATGGTTTTAGATCTGTCTTGTTCGCCACAACAAGTAGTGGGATTTTCTTTTCTATTACCTTTTCCGCCAATTCTATTTCGTAATTACTGATTTCTGCTTGACTATCAATGACGAGTAACGCCACGTCAGCCTTATTTAAAACCTGCAGACTGCGCGCTACTCTTTTTTCTCCCAACTCACCTACATCATCAATTCCAGCAGTATCAATAATCATAACAGGACCAATCGGCAGAATTTCCATTGCCTTATAGACAGGATCTGTTGTTGTCCCTGGAACATCTGATACAAGCGCAATATCTTGATTTGTCAAAGCATTAATTAAGCTCGATTTGCCAGCATTACGACGACCAAATAGAGCTATATGGAGGCGCGATCCTTTTGGTGTTTCATTCATGGTATTCACCTTCTTGCTATAAAATTATCATTTTGCGAATCACTTCTCTGTAGTGACTATAGATCGGAATGTTTCTTAGGATCGTTTTAACGATTTTACTTGGAGCGGTCGTGTCATTCGTTCTGGCTTTAACATTTCATTCAGCTCCGCTTCATTTACCAATAAACTAGCAGCGGCAACCTCACGAATTGACTTGTTTTCGGCTTTCGCCTGATGGGCAATTTTGCTTGCTGCATCATAGCCAATATGAGGTACAAGAGCTGTCGCCAGCGATAAACTTTCTTCCACCCATTGATGACAACGAGCTGCATCTGCTTCAATGTGACGAATACATTTTTCGCCTAGCATTTTCACTGTATTCGTCAAGATCTGCCCATTACTAAGAAGATTCTGTGCTAATAGCGGTAGGAAAGCGTTTAATTCTAATTGACCGCCTTGCGCTGCCAAAGTAACGGCCAGATCGCCAGCCATCACTTGATACGCCACTTGATTTACGGCTTCTGGAATAATAGGATTGACTTTGCCTGGCATGATGGAAGATCCGGCCTGAAGTTCTGGTAGACGAATTTCGGCAAAACCGCTGCGAGGTCCTGACGACAATAAACGAAGATCATTAGCGATCTTCGTTAGATTCACAGCAAGCGCTTTTAAAAGACCTGATACTTCAACGAAAATATCAGCGTTTTGTGTAGCATCAATCATATCTTCCGCTCGCGATAAACCAAGTTTCGTACTATGCTGCAATTTTTCAATCACTAAATATATATATTTACGATTGGCATTTAAGCCTGTTCCAATCGCGGTTCCACCCAAATTCACCTGTCGTAAACGCTCTTCTACTTTATAAAGCCGCCAACGGTCCCGCGCAATCGCCTGGGCAAAGGCGCCAAATTCTTGTCCTAACATCATTGGTACAGCATCTTGCATTTCCGTTCGTCCCACTTTTAAGATCTGAGCAAATCCATTTTCCTTTTCCTGTAAAAAAGCTTGTAATTCAGCACAAGCCTCACTTAGATCTTTAATAAGCCAGATGACCGCAATTTTTAGTGCTGTTGGATAGACATCATTCGTAGATTGATGCAAATTCACATGATTAATCGGATGAATTTCCTGATAGTCGCCCTTAGCAAAGCCGAGTATTTCGAGGGCGCGATTGGCTAAAACTTCGTTCATATTCATATTGGTCGAAGTCCCCGCACCGCCTTGGAGTGAATCAAGGGGAAACTGCTCGAGCCAACTTCCCTCTAAAATTTCTTGCGCAGCTTGAGCAATAGCTTTTGCCTTGTTAGCGTCTAGTAATCCAAGCTCACCATTTGCTTCAGCACAGCTTTTTTTCACTAATGCTAGCGCTTTTAATAGAATGGGTTCTGTTCTCTGAGTGGAAATTTGAAAGTTCTCTCTAGCTCTAGCAGTATGGATTCCATAATAGCAATCGTCAGCAAGCATCTTTTCGCCAAGCAAGTCTACTTCGCACCGCATATTTCGTCACTCCCTTGCAATTGTTTCACGTGAAACACAGAAATATCCCTAATTTGTCAAACAACGAAAGGAGTTCCATTTTTCTTTTCATTCGACTTAGGTCCTTGTTGAAACAATTCCAGGAGACGTTCTAAATCTTCATTTGAGTAATATTCAATTTCAATTTTACTTTTCATTTTACCTGGCTTAATTCTAACTTGTGTACCTAAAAGCAATTTCAAGCGATCTTCCGTTTCCATTAAATAATATTCTTTTGTTTCTGCTTCGCGTTGTTTTTGTTCTAGTTCTTCCGGTAAGTTGTGATTTGCTGCTAATTTCTTGACAAGATCTTCTGCATCCCGAGCCGACAAATCATTTTCAATAATCAGTTCTGCCCCTTTTATTTGTAGCTCCGTGTCCTCTAAGGCCAAAAGGGGTCGAACTTGCCCGATTGTTAATGTTTCACGTGAAACATAATCTTGCACGATTTCCGGTAAATTGAGTAAGCGAACCATATTCGCAATTAAAGAACGGCTACGACCGATTTTTTGTGAAACTTCCTCTTGAGTCAAACCGAATTCAGCCATCAATTTTTTATAAGCATAAGCTTCTTCAATAGGGTTTAAGTTTTCCCGCTGTAAATTTTCGATGAGTGCAATTTCGGTCATTTCACCATCGCTATAATCTTTGAGAATTCCGGGAATATCATTCAATCCAGCCAATTGAGCTGCTCGCCACCGTCGTTCACCCGCAACCAGTTCATAACCTTGCATCGTTTTTCGTACTACAATCGGTTGAAGTACGCCATATTGTTTAATGGACTGCGATAATTCAGCTAAAGCTTCTTCATCAAAAATCCGTCGAGGTTGAAAGGGATTTGGTTGAATTTCTTTGACGGAAATTTGTAATATTTCATGACTATGTTCCGTTTCTGATCCAGCAAACAAAGCATCAAGACCTCGTCCTAAACCACGTTTACTCATCACCAATCACCTCATTCGCTAAGTCACTATATACTTCGGCGCCTTTGGATTTTGGATCGTATAAAATAACAGGTTTACCATGGCTAGGCGCTTCACTAAGACGTACATTCCGCGGAATAATTGTTTGGTAAACTTTATGGCGAAAATGTTTTTTTACTTCCTCAACGACTTGAATCGATAGATTTGTCCGCCCATCAAACATAGTCAAGACAACACCCTCTAAGGTTAATGCCGGATTCAAATTCTTTTGGACAAGCGACACTGTATTCATAAGCTGCGTCAGACCTTCTAACGCATAAAACTCGCATTGAATAGGAACTAATACAGAATTTGCTGCTGTCAAAGAATTAATCGTTAATAAACCTAATGATGGCGGGCAATCAATTAAAACAAAATCAAAATCATGCTTTACCTGATCAAGAATTCGCTTTAATTTTGTTTCCCGAGACATAACGGCAACAAGTTCAATTTCCGCCCCAGCTAATTGTATATTGGCTGGGATCAATTTCAAATTTTCCATCTCTGTCGCCACAATAATCTCTTCTGCTGGCATATCATTGACCAAAGCATCATAAACGGAACGAGTCATTGTCATTTTATTATGCCCTAAGCCACTTGTTGAATTTCCTTGCGGGTCCAAGTCAACAAGTAATACTTTCTTCCCTAGCATAGCGAGACAAGCGCTTAAATTTACTGATGTAGTCGTCTTACCAACGCCGCCCTTTTGATTGGCTATTGCAATTACTTTACCCACTATTTTCACCTCAACTTCACACAATAAGCTACAAATTCCACGAAAGAAGAGTCTTTTCCTGCTCTAAATGGGCTGGCAGAAGCTTGCTTCTATAAATAAAAAATAATCTTACCTTAATATAAAGGCAAGTTGATAAACGCCAACTTGACATGATTACAATTCTATGATAGATTTTAGCAAAAACTGGTTGTGATATTATGCCTTTCTATCATGGGCAACTCTTATCTGTCTCTTTTGCTGAAACCAAACGCTATGCAGGATTACGGCAAAAAGAGTCCTTCCCTGATCATCTGATTGAAGAAGCCTGTATGGAAGCACAGATCTTATCAGTACCCAAAGGCATTTATGAAGTATTTGATTATGAGTCCCATTCAGACTACGGCCTTATTACGGCGCCAAGCCCACTATCCCTCACAGGGAAAAGCATCACGAATCATTTAGCGCAAAGTACGAAAGTAGCACTTCTTGCAGTAACCATTGGCGAAGCCATTGAAGAAGAAGTGCGCTCTCTCTTTGCTAAAGGCCGCTATACAGCCGGACTGCTCCTTGATGCCGCAGCAACAACAGCTGTCGAGAGTATTGCTGATCAAATTAATGAAGAAATCAAGCGCGTCGCTTCCCGTTCAGGGTTTCAGACAACCTGGCGATTTAGTCCTGGTTACGGCGACTGGCCTGTAACTATACAACAAAAACTCCTTGATACTCTAGATACAAAAAAAATTAATTTACAAGCAACCGAATCTTCCATGCTCATGCCTCGCAAGTCTGTTACAGCAGTAATCGGGTTTTTTCCTCATACGGATTGTTCTACTATTAAAGCTAAAACAGAACGAGGTTGCCAGCACTGTTCTAATACAAGTTGTATTGCTCGAAAGGAGACAAATTGAATGTTCTATGTATTTGATGGTGCCATGGGCACTATGCTGCAAGAAAAAGGAATGCCTTCTGGCTATTGTCCCGAGGCCTATAACTTAGAAAATCCTGAAGCAATTCAATCGATTCATGAAATATATATTGCTTCAGGCGCACAAATTATTGAAAGTAATACCTTTGGCGCCAATCGAATTAAATTGTCCCATTATGGTCTTGCCGAAAAAGTAAGTGAAATTAATGCTGCTGCTGTAAAAATTGCCAGACAAGCTGCTGGAACCAAAGTCAAAGTAGCCGGTTCCGTAGGACCAACAGGAAAATTAATTGCACCACTTGGTGATCTTGATTTCGAAACAGCTTATGAAGTCTTTGCTGAGCAGATCAAGGCACTAGATCGTAGCGGTGTTGACCTTATCCTAATTGAAACAATTATTGATATTCAGGAAATGCGCGCTGCCCTCCTTGCAGCCAAAGCTGTATCTACGAAGCCTGTTATCTGTCAGCTCACCTTTGGGCCGGATGGACGTACCGTAACTGGAACGGACCCACAGTCTGCTGCCATTCTCCTAGAAGCTATGGGAGCTTCAGTTATTGGAGCTAATTGCTCCTTGGGACCGCAGCAGCTTATCCAAATTATTCGTCAACTCAGTGAAGCAACGAGCCTCCCCATCAGTGCACAACCAAATGCTGGCATGCCGGAATTAAAAGACGGTCAAACCGTCTTCCCCCTCGATCCAGAAAGTATGGCCGCCTATATCCCTGAATTGATCGCTGCAGGCGCCACCTATATTGGCGGTTGCTGTGGTACAACACCGGAGCATATTCGCGCCATAAGTGAAGTATTACAAAAATCCCTTCCGGCAACACGGAAAAAAATCGCGCCACAACTTCGCCTGACAAGTCGCAGCCAAACAGTCATTGCTGCCCACGGCCTAGCACCCATTCTGATTGGCGAACGAATTAACCCCACAGGCCGCAAACTTTTACAGCAAGACATTCGTGATGGCGCTTTTCTGCTGGTAAAAAAAGAAGCCCTGCTCCAGGTGAAAGCAGGCGCTCATGTACTTGATGTCAATATGGGCGTTCCTGGTATTGACCAACCAGCCGCCATGAAAAAAGCCATTGAAATGCTGTCTCAACTCGTAGCGGTGCCACTAGCAATTGATACGACAGACCCTAAAGCACTGGAAGCAGGGCTTAGAATTTATCCTGGCCGCGCTCTAATCAACTCAGTTAGTGATGAGCCAGAAAGAATTGCCGAGTTTTTACCACTGGCCAAAAAATATGGAGCTGCTGTACTGTGTCTGCCCCTTTCCAGCGAAGGCGTACCTGCTACAGCTAAGGAACGCCTCGCTGTAGTAGATCGTATTATCGCCGCAGCCAAAAAACATGGTCTAAAAGAAGAAGATCTATTACTTGACGCTCTCATCATGACTGCAGCAGCAGCTCCTACGGCCGGAACTGAAGCTTTAAAAACAATTGAACTCTATCAACAAAACTATACCTCTTCTATTACAGGCGGACTAAGCAATATTTCCTATGGCCTACCTGAACGCGACGTAATTAATAGCACCTTCTGCGCTATGGCCTTTGCCAAAGGCCTGAATGCACCGATTATTAATCCCTACAACGAGCGTATGGCCGAAACAGCCGCAGCGGCGGCTGTCTTATTAGGACATGATGCCGGCGGCAGAGAGTTCAGTCGAAAGCACAGTAAGCCGAAAGAAGAACAGGTAACTTCACCTACGGCGGAACAACCCATCTTAGAGCAAATTAAAGCCTCTGTAGTCAACGGCGAAACTGACAGTGTCATTCCCCTTGTTATAACAGCACTGAAAGCAGGACATACGCCACTTGAAATTACCGATTTCAGCTTAACTGCTGCAATGAATGATGTTGGCGAAGCCTTTGGCTCTGGCCGTGCTTTCCTGCCACAAGTTCTCTTGTCGGCTGAAACAATGCGTCATGCCTTTACAACGATTAAATCTGAACTTCCTGCCTTAAGTCTATCCAGCCAAGGTAAAGTACTATTAGCAACAGTAAAAGGTGATATTCACGATCTTGGTAAAAATATTGTTGCCGCCCTACTGGAAAATAATGGTTTTGAAGTAATTGATCTTGGTAAAGATGTTCCACCAGAAGAAATCGTGGCAAAAGCACAAGAAGAAGCGGTCGATATTGTTGGCTTGTGCGCCTTAATGACAACGACACTACCACAAATCGATGTAACAATTGCTCAGATAAAAGCAGCAGGGATACCGTCAAAAGTCATTGTCGGCGGAGCTGTCCTGACAGCTGACTATGCAGAATCAGCAGGCTCCGATGCCTATGCCAAAGACGGTGTAGCAGCCGTAAATCAAGCTAAAGAATACTGTAAAAAATAAACAGAGCTCTCTGGCAGCCTTAACTAAATAAATGATTCCAAATTTAATAGACATAAAAATACCTTCAGTCGTGGATATACCATTTACGACGGAAGGTATTTTATTATTAGGATTGGTTTCTATTGATTAAATTCACAAAGAGTGCTGGAGATCTTATTATATAGATAAATATTTATTTGTCATATTTCTGTCACATTTGAAATTTATACTATAGGTGGATAATATTGAGCTAAAATAAGGGGGTGATTTAATGACAGTTACAAGTATTTCAACACCATCATTAATTGCCAGTTTAATGAGTAGTTCATCTAGTTCTCCGACAAATTCTATTTCAGATCAACTAGGGAATGATATTACTGAACTTACTACAACATCTCCAGACTTTATGTTAATGCAAGACTTATATTCCCAACCAGATGACTCTTTCTTGTACAATTATACAAATAGTTTAAACTTTGTTAGTAGTCCTACATATCAAAGTTTGCTATCTGCAACCTTAACAACAGCCAGTTCAACACTAACTGATCAAGTATCACCAAGCGACTTTAATCCTGTAGATCCTTTTGCTAATGATACGACAATCCCCTCAGGTAACAATGCTTTATCACCTACTAGTACACCAGAGGCCACTACTTCCTCTAACGATAGTAACGCTCCTAGCTCTTCAAATACGAATTCGATCAATAATACTCTAGCGCCACTTGCTTATGACAATAATTTTGGTTATATGGACCCCAGCAAACTGATTGCGGCTTTAGGCGGAACACTAGCAGCCTCTCCCCCTATGGTAAGCAATGCCTATAACACTACTCCTACAAATCTCGCTTCACTTGACATAAGCGCATAATAATAAAAGCCCTCATTCGAGGGCTTTTATTATTATATCCGCTGCATCACGAGCGGCATTTGGCTTAGCCAATACAGAGCACTGCGTTTTCATTACCGCCTGAAGGCTTGGCTGGGTCAAAATTAACTGGGCCAATCTTGCTACATCAGGCATATCAATCGCGGTAAGCGCTACCCCAGATTCCTCAAGATAAGAAGCATTATCTTCTTCTTGGCCCCCCATGGCATCAACAAGTAACATGGGTATGCCAAGACACAAGGCTTCGCAAGCGGTTAACGCGCCAGGTTTCGTAACAAGTAAAGCCGCCTTAGCCATAAGTTGATCTACATCAGGCGTAAAGCCAAGAACTGTGACAGGTTCCTTCGCATAAGTCTTAGAAATTTCTTCTTTTAACTCTTGATTGTGACCGCACACGACAGTAATATGATCAATACTAGTAACCTTAGTAAGGGCTGATACAATATCACTGGTCGGGCCAAAACCTAGACCGCCGCCCATTACTAACACCTCTCCCGCTAAAGGCTCAGCGGCCCGTACAGCGAAACGCTCTTGTACGGGAATACCTGTTACATGAAATTTATCAGCAGAAAAACCTCTTGCCGCCATTTGCACAGCCAAAGGCACCGAAGCAACGCAATAATGATCAACTTCGTTATACTGCCATAAACGATGAACCGCAAAATCAGTTACAATCCCCACAATCGGCAGGGTCAGCTTCTGCAGACGCTTCAGTCCCGCTGCTGCTGCACAGGGAAAGGGATGGGTAAAAACGATCCCTTGCGGCTCAAACCGTTCAACTAAGTCAAGAATATGCTGCTCCATCGTATGGTAAAGCAGACTTTTGATCGGGATCGCCGCATAATGCGACACATCGGTATAGCGATAAAAATAATCATACACTTCTGGAAAAATTTGTATAGCTTTATAATAAGCTCCCTTAATGAGTTTGCCGAGATAAGGATTGCCTTCGCCTAAAAAATCCACAACAGTAACCTCGGCCTGATAGAGCGATTCTAATGATTGTTTTACAGCTGCTGCAGCCTGATTATGCCCATTTCCAACAGATGCTGATAGTATCAATATATTGGGCTGATTACTCATTCTTATCCTCCGCTAGGATTTTTTCTTAGTCCGGCTTGTCTTTTGCTGAATCCGCTTTGGAATTTTGAGTTCGATCGTAATATATTCGTCCGACTGCGCTTGGTTCATTTTTACTTTTAAACCGGTCTTTTTCATTTCACCGACTACTTTATTAATACTATTTAAAAAAATTCGTACGTCACGAATCACTTTTACAACATTTTGCCGCGGTTTTTCTGCGGCTTCTATTTCCCGGGAAAAGTTTTCGATATAGTCTTCCGTTTCTCGCACATTCATTTTATGCTCAATAACTGCGGCAAGAACATTTTCCTGCTGCTCTGGTTCACTCACTTTTAATAAAGCCCGGGCGTGACGTTCAGTAAGATTTTCATCTTGTAATTTTTTTCGTACAGGCTCGCTCAATTTGAGCAAACGAAGTTTATTGGCAATTGTTGATTGATTTTTGCCAACTCGCTGCGCCAAGTTTTCTTGAGTTAAGCCGAAATTTTGAATCAAGTGATAAAAGCCTTCCGCTTCTTCTAAAAAATGCAGGTCTTCGCGCTGTAAGTTTTCGATCATGGCGAGTTCCGCCATTTCTTTATCAGTCAGTTCCTTTACAATAACAGGAACGGTAGCTTGCTCTGCTAATTTAGAAGCTCTTAACCGCCGCTCGCCAGCAATCAATTCATAATGATCTGCTGTTTTGCGGACTAAAAGAGGTTGGATTACGCCAAACTCACGAATCGAAGCCGACAATTCCGCAAGCGCCTCATCGGAAAAAGTCTTGCGCGGTTGAAACGGATTAGGTACAATTTCGCTCACTGCTAAAAAGATAACTTCGGCAGCCGCTTTTTCCCGCGGCGCGCTTTCTATTTCTGGTACTTCTGCCATAACGACAGGTTCAACAGGAGCAGTTTTTTCAGTACTTAACCCCAAAAATTTTGCAAAACTTTTGATGGAAATCACATCCTTACAAATCAGAAAACAGCCGTTTTCTTAAAATAACTCCATGCTCACTATTCGGCAATTTGAAAGAAATTTCCTTTGTTTACAGGGGCTTTTTTTCAATGGAAACAGGACGGCGCGGATAAGCCTGCGGCGTTTTCGCCGTTTTTTTCACAATGACCACAAAGCGTTCATCAGTAAGTTCCGGCAAAAAGACTTGCTTTACTGTTTCTATTTTTCCGCCCAAAAGAGTTAACGCACGTGACGCTTCTTTGGCTTCAGCCTTCGCATCACGCCCCTTAAGGGCCAGAAAGAAACCGCCTGGCGCTGCAAAAGGAAGACAATATTCCGTAAGAACATTTAAGCGAGCCACAGCGCGGGAAACAACAACGGCAAAACGATCACGCAACTTTTTATCACGGCCAGCATCTTCCGCTCGTCCATGAATAAATTCAATGGGACCAAGATCAAGCTCTGTTTGCAGCGTTTTTAAGAAGGTAAGCCGTTTGTTTAGTGAATCAAGTAAGGTTAACTGTAAATCGGGACGGTATATCTTTAAAACCATACCGGGAAATCCCGCTCCAGTACCAACATCAATCACCGAAGCTCCCTGAGGAAATAAAGTTTCATCATAGCAAGACAAAGAATCAATCATATGTTTCACTGCCACTTCCTGCGGTTCCGTAATCGCAGTAAGATTCATCTTCTGATTCCATTCTACTAATAGTTCATAGTAGCGAACCAGCTGATTCAACTGTTTCTCAGAAAAAGAAAGACCTGCTTTCTCGCCTGCTTCAAGCAGAAAATCACGAAACTCCATTATATACCGTCCTTTCGGCGCTGCTGTTCTAAATAGATCAGCAAAATCGAAATATCAGCCGGAGAAACGCCAGAAATCCGTGAAGCTTGCCCCAGCGATACAGGCTGAATTTCTCCTAGTTTCTGCCTAGCTTCAAGCGACAAGCCTTGAATACTTTCATAGTCAATCCTACTCGGAAGTTTTTTAGCCTCCAGTTTAGCTGACCGTGCCACTTGTTCAAACTGTTTTTCAATATAACCTTCATATTTTGAAGCAATTTCGATTTGTTCGGCCACTTCCGCCGCCACTTCCGGCAGCGAAAAAGCTTGCTGTAACAAAGCAAAATTCATTTCCGAGCGTTTTAAAAGATCATAGAGCGAAATTGGATTCTTTAATTCAGTCGTACTGATCGAACGAATTTTTGTCTGATTTTCCGCTGTAGGCGTCAAAATCATTTCTTTCATCGCTTCCGTTAATTGATCAATGGCCTGTTTTTTCGTTTGGAACATAGCATAACGTTCTGCTGATACAAGACCAATCGACCGTCCTTTTTCGGTAAGGCGCAGGTCCGCATTATCCTGACGCAAGATAAGACGATATTCCGCCCGGGAGGTCATCATCCGATAAGGCTCTTGGGTTCCCTTCGTAACAAGATCATCAATTAAAACGCCAATATAGGCGTCAGAACGGCTCAAAACGAAGGGGTCCTTACCTTGCACCTTAAGCGCGGCATTAATCCCCGCAATGAGCCCCTGAGCGGCTGCTTCCTCATAGCCTGAGGTACCATTAGCCTGACCAGCCGAGAACAAATTAGCGACTTTTTTCACTTCTAACGAAAAGGTTAGTTGCGTCGGATTGAGACAGTCATATTCGATGGCATAGCCAGGACGCATAATTTCGGCCTTTTCTAACCCAGGAATGGTCCGCAAAAATTCGGTCTGTACATCAATAGGCAGACTTGTCGACATGCCCTGTACATACATTTCATTCGTATGTAGTCCTCCCGGTTCAACAAAGACTTGATGATTCTTCTTTTCAGCAAAACGTTCAATCTTTGTCTCAATGGACGGACAATAGCGCGGTCCAGTTCCTTCAATCAGCCCGGTATACATGGGGGCCCGATGGAGGTTAGATCGAATAATTTCATGGGTTTTTTCATTCGTATAAGTAAGCCAGCAAGATTTTTGCTCTAGCTTGCTAGGCTGATTGTAAAAAGAAAAAGTATGGCACTCTTCGTCGCCCGGCTGAATCGCCATTTTCGTAAAATCAACGGTTCTGCGATCCACCCGCGCCGGCGTCCCTGTTTTAAAGCGCATCAATTCAATTCCCAAATCTTTAAGCGACTGGGAAAGATTTATTGCCGCTCTTTGGCCATTTGGACCGCCATCATAAACAAGCTCGCCTAAAATAATACGGCCTTGCAAATATGTGCCTGTAGCCAAAACCACGGCCTTGGCCTCATAACGATCGCCATTTTCCGCAACGACTGCTGTAACCTTGCCATCCTCAGTTTCAATGGACTCAATAAGCAATTGACTTACCGTAAGATTCGGCTCATTTTCCACTGTCTCGGCCATTAATAATTGATAAAGCTTTTTGTCGGCTTGCGCCCTGAGAGCATGAACAGCCGGGCCCTTACCAGTATTGAGCATACGCATCTGAATGGATGTTTTATCAGTATTAATGCCCATTTGGCCGCCTAAAGCATCGATTTCCCGCACCAAATGACCTTTCGCCGGGCCGCCCACAGCGGGATTACAAGGCATTAAGGCTATATTATCAAGATTGAGCGTAGCAAGCAGCGTTTTACAGCCTAATCGCGCACTGGCAAGAGCCGCTTCACAGCCGGCATGGCCCGCCCCAATTACAATTACATCATAGGAACCTGCCTGAAACAAACCAATCATCTCCTACTTTCCAATACAAAATTGACTAAAAATCTGGTCAAGTAAATCATCCTGAACCGTTTCACCAGTTACCTCACCGAGAAATTCCCAGGCAGAACGTAAATCAATTACGACACAATCAACGGGAAAAGATTGCTCTAAAGCGCCAAGAGCTGCTCTTAAATGACCCGCAGCCCGTTCTAAAGAATGTTGTTGCCGTAAATTCGCTACATAGACGCTTTCCGCCGTTACTTCGCCGGAATAGACAGTAGCTATAATCTGTTCTTCTAAAACATCAATGCCTTCGCCTGTCTCCACCGAAATAGGAATAAGCGGCCAATCAAGGAATTCTGCTACGTCCGCTTGCTCAATTAAAGGCTCTAAGTCGGTCTTATTCAAGAGAACAAAACCTTTTTGTCCTGATACAAGCGAAATAACTTTTCGATCTTCTTCGCTCAAAGCGCGGGAACGATCCAAAAGTAATAGTACTAAATCAGCGCTTTCTAAAAGTTTATGCGCTTTTTCTACACCGATTTTTTCTACTAGATCATCGGTTTCATGAATTCCTGCTGTATCAATCAATCGCAGCGGCACGCCGCGGACGCTCACATATTCTTCGATACTGTCTCTAGTAGTGCCTGGTACACTTGTTACAATAGCCCGCTGCTCTTTTACTAAAGCATTTAACAGGCTCGATTTGCCTACGTTAGGCTTACCGATAATGACTGTTTTAATGCCGTCTTTTATCATTCTACCACTTTCAGCCGAAGCAAGTAAAATCTCTACTTTGTGGTGAATCTCCTGGGTCGTTTCAGCTACTTTTTCTAAGGTCATCTCTTCAATATCTTCGTCGGGAAAATCAATCATCGCTTCAAGTTGAGCAATCATTGCCAACAGATTATGACGCAGCTGCCCTACTTCCTTAGAAAGAGCTCCTTCTAAATGACCAACAGCCTGCTTTAGCGAAGCATCCGTCTTAGCCCGGATTACATCCATAACCGCCTCGGCTTGTACCAAATCAAGGCGCCCATTTAAAAAAGCCCGTTTCGTAAATTCTCCAGGCTCCGCTAATCTAGCGCCATAAGTAAGTGTCAGAGCTAGAATCCGACGCAATGCTGCCGAACCGCCATGGCACTGAAACTCTACAACATCCTCAGTCGTATAGGAATGAGGCGCTTTCATGATAATAAGCAACGCTTCATCAACGACCTCGCCTGATTTTGGATCAATTACCCGGCCATAAACAGCCTCATGGGAACGGAAGGAATCTATGTTACGACCAGAAGCGCTTTGAAATAAAGCACCAGCAATACAAATAGCCTTATCGCCGCTCACGCGGATAATACCGATCCCGCCTTCGCCCATAGCTGTAGCTACAGCACTAATTGTGTCATCTGTCATAACCTACTATTCACTCCTAAAAAATAAAATGATACTCAAAACCCAGTAATAGAGTCTATTACTGGGTTTTCATTCAAACAATTATTTTTTTAATGCGATAACTACCTTACGGTAGGGTTCGTTGCCTTCACTATAAGTAGCAATTTTGGGATCGCCCTGCAATGCCATATGTATGGTCCGTCGTTCTTGCGGACTCATTGGTTCAAGAGCAACTCGATCGCCGCGGCGTTTTACCTTATCAGCCAACCGATGCGCTAAGGCAATCAAAGTGTCTGATCGACGTTTACGATAATCTTCTACATCAAGTAAAATACGAACACGGTGCTCCGCATCGCGGTTCGCCGCTAAATTGACTAAATACTGTAACGCATCAAGAGTTTGACCATGTTTGCCGATTAAAGTACCTAGATCATTGCCACGGACTACAAATTGAATCGCATCTTCCGTTTCACTTTGTTCTAACGTAGCATCTAGATTCATTTGACCAAAGATCTCGTTTAAAAACTTTTGTGCTTCTTCGACAGGGTTAATCGGAATCACTGATACCTTTACCTTTGCCGGTTTGCTGCCGAAACCTAAAAACCCTTTACTAGGCGCTTCAACAACTTCTACGGCAATTCGTTCACGCGGCACAGCTAGTTCAGTTAAAGCTAAATCCACTGCTTCTTCAACGGTTTTACCTGTTTTTTCAACACAGACCATGGTTCATTTGCCTCCTTATTAAACGGCAGGTTTCTCCCGGTACATCCACCATTGCTGTGCAATCTGAATAATATTGCCGAAGCTCCAATACAGTACCAGACCAGCCGGAAAAGTCAAACTAATGTAACCTACAAAGAGTGGCATAAAAATCATCATCATCTTATTTTGCTGTGTCGCTTCTGTCATTGTCTGATATTGTTGATAAAAAGTCGTGGCAGCTGATAACACAGGAAGAACATAAAGATGATCCGGTGATGCTAAATCGGCAATCCACAAAAAGCTGGCATTATCGCCAAAACTAAAATCGCGCAAAGCATAAAAAATTGCAATAAGGAATGGCATTTGAATCACTAAAGGCAAACAACCTGCCAAAGGATTCACGCCTGCCGAACGATAAAGTTCAGCCATTTCTTTATTGAGTTTTTCTTTGTCGCCTTTATATTTTTCCTGCAAGGCTTTCATTTTTGGCTGTAATTCCTGCATGGCTTTCATCGATTTGACTTGTTTTACCGTTAATGGATAAAGAGCCATTTTAATGACAAAGGTGAGTAATAAAATAGCTAAGCCATAATTTGCATAGCCGGTCATTGCAGTCAGTCCGTAAAAGAACACTAAAACTTCCTGCATAATCTGACTCAAAAAATCCAAAAAAATCCACTCCTCTAATCTCGATCGGAAACTTTATATGCTAAACAGGATCATAACCGCCGGGATGAAAAGGATGACAACGTAAAATCCGCTTTAACGCCATCCAGCCGCCTTTAAAAATCCCGTATTTTTCAATAGCTAAGCGGGCATATTCACTGCAAGTGGGAAAAAAACGGCAAGATGGTCCCTTTAGAGGAGAAATTCCGGTTTGGTAAAACCAAATTAACCAAAGTGCCAGTTTTTTCATCAGGACTGCCTTCTTTCTTCGTCCAGTAAAATTTTAGCCCTTTTACATAAATCTAAAAAAGCTTTCGTGACCGTCGCTTGACCTTGTCCGACAACAGGACCTCGTCCGATGACGATGAGGTCAAAACCATGTTTTAATTTTGACTGATTGAGCCGATAAGCTTCTTTAAAAAGCCGTTTGACACGATTGCGTACTACAGCGCCGCCCAAACGTTTTCCTGTTACAAAACCGGCGCGGCGGTCAACCGAAGAGTTTTTCATAACATAAAGCACAGCAAATCGATTTGCCACCGATTTGCCGCAGCGATAAACAAACTGAAATTCTTTATTTTTTCGCAGCAAGTGTGCTTTTTTCAAAAAGAAAGTTTTTTCTTTATCCAATCGCTAATCACACCTTAATCATAAGGAGAAAAAAAGGCCACTCATAGGCGGCCTTATTATGCGGACAGTTTTTTTCTGCCTCTGGCACGTCTTCTTTTTAATACAAGACGTCCGCCTTTTGTTTTCATGCGTTCACGAAAACCGTGAGTTCTTTTTTTCCAAAGCGTATTTGGTTGATATGTGCGTTTCATCTATTGACACCTCCCTCAAAAGAACGCGGATAATCCCATGTTAAAATTCATACATTTTAACTACTAAAGATTATAGACCAGCCTCCAGAGAGTGTCAAGGAAATTACCAAGAAAAATCGCCTATTATTCCAGGTCTTGTTTTCCCAACAACATATTTTATAAAGTTATCGACAAATTATGTGGATAAGTTGGTGATTATCCATAAATAAGTGTTGATAACCCCTAGCTATTTTGTTACTATTATCTTAATGAAATTTTAAATAGGATTCCTTTATTTATTATTATCCCACAAACAAAACGGAGTTATACACAAAATCGCCTCTTTATACACAGAATTATCCACATAAATTTATAAATCAATAATACCACTAAATACCTGAGCGCAAGATTGATCTTTCCTCGCTGATGTATTTTTTTTTCGCCTTTACTTCTGTTTTATAAAAAAACTTATGCACACCTGTTGATAAGCATGTGGATAACTTATGTTATCTTATCTATTTTATATGGAAACTGTGAAAGGATTGACATGACTTTGGATAATCACACAAGTATGGCCTCCGTTTGGGAGCAAGTTCTTCATATTATGGAAAAGGAAGTAATTAAACCGCTGTTTGATACTTGGATCAAATCAAGCATTCCCATAAAAATGACAGATACTACTTTTCAGATCGGCACGCCCAAACAATTTATTAAAGAATGGCTAGAAAGTCGCTATAAGACAAAAATTGAACAAACCTTATTATTTATTACGGAGAAGCCTTACGAAGTCCAATTCATTAATCTTGATTTGGCTGATGAAGAAGAAAAAGAACCCATTGAGCCAGAGCAGCCAGCCATAGAAGCAATACCAACCACTACGAACGAGCTTTTTTCAGAAGAAAAACCAGCGCGACCGTCAGAAAAACCGGAAAAAATAGCAACTCCCGAAGACTTCCCCTCTACTTTAAATCCTAAGTATGTCTTTGAAACTTTTGTTATTGGTAATTCCAACCGCTTTGCCCACGCAGCTTCACTCGCTGTAGCCGAAGTACCTGCCAAAGTTTACAATCCCTTTTTTATTTATGGCGGCGTCGGTCTTGGCAAAACCCATCTGATGCACGCGATTGGCCACCGCATCTTGCAACATCATCCGGACAGCAAAGTCTTATATATTTCCAGTGAAAAATTCACCAATGAATTGATTAATTCGATCCGCGACGGCAATCCTGAAAGTTTTCGTAATAAATACCGGAATATTGACGTCTTATTAGTCGATGATATTCAATTTCTTTCGAAAAAAGAACATACTCAGGAAGAATTTTTCCACACTTTTAATACATTGCACGAAGCAAACAAGCAAATTATTATTTCCAGTGATCGACCGCCAAAAGAAATACCTACACTAGAAGATCGCTTACGGTCCCGATTTGAATGGGGTTTGATTACAGATATTCAGCCGCCTGATCTCGAGACACGTATTGCCATCCTACGAAAAAAAGCACTTCTCGAAAACTTAAATGTGCCCAATGATGTAATGGTTTATATTGCTAGCCATATTGATAATAATATTAGAGAACTAGAAGGCGCTCTGATCCGAGTCATGGCCTTTGCTTCGCTAACGAATAAAGCAATTGATATTACTGTCTGTACGGAAGCTTTAAAAGATATTTTACCGAATAATCGTCCCAAACAAATTACACCTGATTTAATTCAAGAGGAAGTCGCTGCTTTCTTTAAAATTAAACTTGAAGATTTTTCGGCCAAAAAACGAACTCGTAATGTAACCTATCCGCGTCAAATCGCTATGTATCTTTGTCGCGAACTAACTGATATTTCGCTGCCGCGTATCGGCGAACTGTTTGGCGGCCGCGATCATACCACCGTAATTCACGCCCATGACAAAATTAGTCGTGAGCGCAGCGAAGATTCAAAACTTCATAATATTATCATTGAATTAATCAAACGCATCGAAAATAACTAACCCCCACTTTTTGTGTATAACCGTCTAATAAAACTGTAGATCAAATGTGTATATCTTTTTCCCCTTTTTTTCTCTGGATTATGTGTAAAAGTTAGGCTACTTTATCAACACTCTATACACAGCTACTTTATTGAGTCTATATGAGCTTTATAGCCCTTTCCACAAATCCACAGGCCCTACTATGATTACGACTATCTTTTTTATTTATTTCTTCTTTAAAAATAATAATATAACTCACAAAATCTGTTCATAACTTACAAAAATTCGTGCTTAATTCCTACCAGACAAATTTCAAAAAGTAGGTTATACTATAAAAATTAACGACTCCTTTTATTTCGTACACAGTTTGGAGGAATAACACATGATAGTTACCTGTTCTCAGGATCGTCTTAATAAGGCAGTACAAACTGTCCAAAAGGCAATCGCATCAAAAACTCCTATGCCTATATTGACCGGCATTTATTTAGCCGCAAAAAATAATCGCCTTGAATTACAGGCGACTGATTATGAAATCGGTATTAGTTGTACTATTGATGCTGAAGTCGATGAAGAAGGCGTCACAGTATTATCGGGCCGTATGTTTCAAGATATGGTCAGACGTCTTCCCGGCGAGAAGATTCGCATTGAAACAGATCAACAAGATAAAACCATAAAAATTACAGCTGACACATCAACTTTTAATTTATTATGTCTACCGGCAGAAGAATTCCCCGTACTAACCCCATTTGCTGATGACAATGTCTTATATATTAAAGATAATGTGCTAAGGGAAATGATCAAAAAGACCACCTTTGCTTGTGCCACCGAAGATTCACGCCCGATCTTTACGGGCGCTTTACTAGAAGCTTCCAATCAGAGTGTATGCATGGTTGCTACGAATACCCATCGCTTAGCACTGAAAAAAGATGCCATTGATAGTTTTGAAGGAATGCTCAAGATGATTATTCCCTCAAAGATTTTAAATGAAATTGCCCGTCTTTTGACTTCGGACATTCCTTTTGATGTAAAAATTTCCTGGCAGAAAAATCAAGTATCCTTCTTTTTTGATGATGTTTATATTGTGTCTAGACTCATTGAAGGAGCTTTTCCTGACTATAACAAAGTCATTCCTCAGGATTTTGCCACGATCGTTACTGTTAAGACGGATCTCTTTCTTGATGCCGTGGAACGTGTTTCCCTGATTGCCCGTGAAGGCGATTATAATATTATTAAATTCCATTTCAAAGACAATCAGATTGTAATTACTTCCGCCAATCCAGAGCTCGGCAAAGCTCAGGAAATTATTACTGCTGATATTAAGGGGAATGAACTGGATATTGCTTTTAATGCAAAATATGTCAGTGATATTTTAAAAAATAGCAATAGCGAACAGGTCATCTTTTCTTTAAATACACCGCTTAGTCCGGCTGCGATTCGACCGGAAGCAAATGATCAATATACTTATATTATTACGCCTGTAAGAGCAAACTAAGGACTAAAACGATAGAACGTAAGCAGGAGAAGTTATGGAATCTATTGAAATTAACACAGATACAATCCAACTTGATCAATTTTTAAAATGGGCAGGCATTGTGGAATCGGGCGGTCAAGTCAAGCTTTTGCTCGCTGATGAAATGATTTATTTGAATGACCAGCTTGTTACGGAAAAACGTAAAAAGTTAAAAGCTGGCGATATTATTACGATCGAGGGCGTCGGGACTTATCAAATCGTTACAGGGTGAGTTATGAGAATTGAACGCCTAATATTGACAGCCTACCGCAATTACAGTCATGTAGAGCTTATTTTTCCTGAAAACATCAATTTGTTGATCGGAAAAAACGCCCAGGGAAAAACAAATCTACTAGAATCGCTCTATTTAGCGATTCTGGGACGGTCCTATCGGACAGCCCATGATGAAGAATTGATCCAGTTTGATCAGTCGCAGAGCTTAGTGAAAATCATTTTTTCTACCGAACAAACCGATCATGAGGTTACTTTTCGGTATACCAGACACAAGAAAAAAGAGATTTTTCTCAACTTAACGCCGATTAAGCAAAATGAGCTAGTCGGTTTGTTTCATGCTGTGCTTTTTTCTCCAGATGACCTCTTGTTATTAAAAGGTTCACCGGCGCTTCGGCGTCGGTTTATTGACATTGAATTTTCTCAAACAAATTCCAGTTATTATAAACTGCTTATCAAATACAATCGTTTGCTGCAGCAACGGAATAACTTGTTAAAAGAAATTCGCGAACGAAAAGCGACGGAAAACCTTCTGCCGCCTTGGGACTTGCAGTTAGCGGAAGTTGGTTCTTATATCGTCAATCGACGGTTGAACTCTATGAAAAAGCTTGCCATGCTGTCTCATTTAATGCATCGAAAACTAACGGGAAACCTGGAGACTCTTACGGTGAAATATGTACTTCACGGTTTTGAGGGAAATGAGATTCCGGTAGAACGAGCAGAAATCAAAGATTGGCTTTCTTACTGCTTAGAACAAAACCGTCAGAAAGATATTTGGCGCGGCAGTACTTCTGTGGGGCCCCATCGGGACGATCTTGATTTTTTTATTGATCAGATTGATGCGAAGACCTATGCTTCGCAGGGGCAGCAGCGTACAGCGATTCTTGCCTTAAAACTGGCGGAAATTGAATACATTAAGTCAGAAACAGGCGGCTATCCCCTGTTGCTCTTAGATGATGTCATGAGCGAACTGGACATGAGCCGCCGCGCTTATTTACTGGATTTTATAAAAGACCGGATTCAAACTTTTATTACAGCCACCGATGACAGGGATTTTCCTGAAAACTACGGCGGTAAAGTATATCGCGTCAATCAGGGGGCGATTGCATGGAAAGAGTAGCTGCTGTATTGCCGAAAACTTTTCAGAAACTTGGACTTACGAAAAAATTTCGCGCTGAAACAGTCATGTACCGTTGGGGGGAGATTGTTGGCAGTGATATTGCTCAACATACAAGGCCTGTTTCGCTTCAATTTGGGTTACTCTTTGTCGCCGTAAATAATCCTGTTTGGATGCACCATTTGTCCTTGATGAAGGAAAAGCTGATTCGTCAGATTAATCAATTTGCCCAATTGGAGCTCCTTAAAGATATTAAATTTCAGCCGGGCGCTGTGAGATCATTGCTGGTGATACGAATGAACAGCCTGATTTATCGCTAAAGCGGAAGCTGAATCAAATTGTTTTATCAAAAGAGGATGTCACAGAAATTCGCGCATTAATTAGCGAGGTTCAGTCAGAGCCGCTGCAAAAACAGCTTTTTTCTTTGCTGGTAAAAGAAAAAAGGTTACAGCGCTATAAAGAACAGCAAGGATATCATCCTTGTCCTAATTGCGGGATACTTTGTCCTAAAGAAGAAGCGACTTGCTTTATTTGTTCGCTTCAGTCTAAGCATGATAAAATTGAAGTGGTCTATAAATTTCTTTATGACGCTCCCTGGCTGGCTTATCGTGAGTTAAACAAATTTCTTTCAGCCAGTGAGTTTGAATATAACAAAGCCAAAGAGCGGCTTATCGAAAAGTTTTCGCAAAAGATTTTTGAAACCAATCCGCCGCCTCTGACAGAAGAAACACTAGTTATGCTGCTTACAGGAGCCAAACCAGATCAGTTGAATCAGGCTCTGATTGAAAGAACCTTACGCAAAGTCAGGAGGAAGAAATATGTTTTTACACCTCGGCAGTGATTACGTAGTTCCTCTGAAAAATGTTATTGCAATTACTGATATGAAAAATGTAAAATCAGGAATCAATCAAGAATTTATTAAGGCAAAACGCAGTCAAAAGGTTGTTATTGACATTTCTGAGGGAAATCCTAAAAGTTTTGTCATTACTGATAAAAAAATTTATTTATCAGCTATTTCGGCTTTAACTTTAAAAAAACGAGCTGATCATGTACCAGAGTCAGAAGAAGAGTAAGTAAAGGTTGGAGGTAATTATGAGCAACGATACGAATGAAAGACCGGAAACAGAGGGGCTTTTTGCAGAAGAAGAAATTACGACAACAGTCAATGGGGATTATGGCGCACAACAGATCCAGATTCTAGAAGGATTAGAGGCTGTTCGTAAGCGTCCTGGTATGTATATTGGCAGTACCTCGTCAAGAGGTCTCCATCACTTAGTATATGAAGTCGTTGACAATGCCATTGACGAAGCTCTAGCTGGCTACTGCGATACAGTCCATGTGTTGATTCATCCTGATAACAGTATTACTGTATCTGATAATGGCCGCGGCATCCCTGTTGATATGCATGAAGTCGGGAAACCTGCTGTGGAAGTTGTTATGACAGTTCTTCACGCCGGTGGTAAATTTGGCGGGGAAGGTTATAAAGTATCAGGCGGTCTTCATGGCGTCGGTGTCTCTGTTGTAAACGCTTTAAGCGAATGGCTGGAAGTTACGGTGAAGCGAGCCGGCTTTGAATATCAAATGCGCTTTGAACGGGGCGATACCGTAAAAACGTTGCAAAAAATTGGGCCGACTGAGGAAACGGGTACGAAAGTAACCTTTAAGCCTGATGCAGAAATTTTTGAAGATCTTGTTTATCATTTTGATACATTGCGTCAGCGCTTGAGAGAACTAGCATATCTCAATAAAGGGCTTGCTATTGATTTGACTGACGAACGAACTGGCGTACAGCAAAAGTATCATTTTGAAGGCGGCATTATATCCTTCGTGGAGCAGCTAAATCACAATAAAGATGTGCTTCATACGAAGCCAATCTATCTTCATGGCAGTAAAGATACGACGATTGCGGAAATTGCTATTCAGTATAATGACAGCTATATTGAAAATATTTATTCCTTCGTTAATAATATTAATACGCATGAAGGCGGTACGCATTTGAGCGGTTTTAAAATTGCTTTGACGCGGACCATTAATGATTTTGCCCGCAAGCTGAATCAATTAAAAGATAATGATGAAAACTTAAGTGGCGATGATATTCGTGAAGGTCTTACTGTGGTGTTGAGCGTTAAGCTGCAGGAGCCTCAGTTTGAAGGACAGACGAAAACGAAGCTTGGCAATAGCGAAGTGCGCGGAATTGTCGATAATATTGTGAGCGAAGGCCTGAATGAGTTTTTTGAAGAAAATCCTTCGGTCATTAAAAAAATTATTGAAAAGGCTGTTATGGCTTCAAGGGCCAGAGAAGCAGCTCGCAAAGCCAGAGAACTTACGAGACGAAAAAGTGCTCTGGAAATTAGTTCGCTGCCAGGCAAGCTAGCTGACTGTTCGATCAAAGATCCCATGCAGACAGAAATTTATCTCGTCGAAGGTGATTCGGCTGGCGGCAGCGCGAAACAAGGCCGTGACCGCCGCTTCCAGGCAATCCTGCCGTTGCGCGGAAAAATTCTCAATGTAGAAAAAGCTCGCCTTGATAAAATTTTAAATAACGAAGAAATTCGTTCCATGATTACGGCTTTTGGTAATGGGATTGGTGAAGAATTTAATCTGGAAAAAAGTCGCTATGGCAAAATCATTATTATGACAGATGCTGACGTAGACGGTGCTCATATTCGTACATTACTGTTAACATTTTTCTATCGCTATATGAAACCTTTGATTGAAGCAGGCCGTATTTATATTGCGCAGCCGCCTTTATATCAGGTGAAAAAGGGCCGGGAAAGCTGGTATCTGTACAGCGATAAGGAAATGGATAATTTACTCAATCGAATCGGCCGCGACGGTATTAATGTACAACGCTACAAAGGTCTTGGCGAAATGAATCCAGAGCAGCTCTGGACGACAACTATGAATCCGGAAGTACGTACCATTTTACAGGTTAGTCTTGATGACGCCCTTAGCGCCGATGAAACTTTCTCAGTGCTCATGGGCGACAAGGTAGAGCCTCGCCGCAAATTTATTGAAGACTATGCCCATACGGTACGAAACCTCGATATATAATAAAAAAAGACAGAGAAAAAATCTTTCTCTGTCTTTTTTTGCTGTTAGTAACGAAATCTGCGGCGCATTCTGGGAAAGTAACGAGGAAAAGTGGGAATAGTACCGAGATTATTGGCAATGGCCACTGATAGAATATCACTATAATCTGATGGAAGATAGGAAACCTGGCCGTACATGGTCTGGGAAGGATAAGCTGTTCCAAGCGGCGCGATATACGTATAAGGAGCATAATAATAATAGCCTGTAGATAGTACCGGCCAATGGGTAAAGTAAGGATTATAATAATGAATTCGCATTATAAAGCTCCTTCTTGGTTATTTTTATATAGTATGTTGTAAACTCGAGTACTGCTATATTTGGACTTGCCTAACGATTTATTCATTGCTAGAATGAAGAAAATGGGAGGAGGAATTATCATGAAAGAAGCAACAGTTACTTTGAAAAATCCTTCAGGGCTTCATGCTCGTCCGGCGGCGCAATTTACCCAAGCGGCAGCAAAATTTAAAACGACTACCATTAAGCTAAGCAAAGAAGATAAGGAAGTTGATGCCAAAAGTATCTTAGCATTGATGAGCTTTGGAGCTGCCTGCGGTTCGGTTTTGACGATTCGCGCTACGGGCGATGAAGAAGAAGCCGCTGTGAAAACTTTGGCCGAGCTTGTAGAAAGCGGCTTTGGCGAGTGAAATAGAGAGAAACTGGCAGATCGGCATGATCCAAGAGATCAGTTCGGTTCCTTGCCAGTTTTTTTTTATTGGCGCCGAATTTCAGTCAAATAGCTCATTTTCAAAGTAGCAATTTTCAAATTAGACTTGACATAAAAAAAATAAAGATCTATAATATTAAGGTGTCATGAAGATAGTTAAGTTAGTCTATTGGGGTATCGCCAAGCGGTAAGGCATCGGACTCTGACTCCGACATCCTAGGTTCGAATCCTAGTACCCCAGCCATTATGACTCACTAGCTCAATTGGCAGAGCAACTGACTCTTAATCAGTAGGTTCGGGGTTCGACTCCCCGGTGGGTCACCAATAAATACAAGGCTTTCAGCAATTATGCTGAAAGCCTCTTTTGTGTTTTAGGGATAGTTTGGGGATAGTCTAGATAAAACTGTATTGAAGGAATATTATAAAAAATAGATAATGTAGTGAGTAGGAAATTTGTTTAAATGATGAGGAGGGGATTATATGCTAAAAATTCGTTTATCTATAGCAGTTCTGCTTTGCTTAATCGTTTCGTTGATTACTTCAATTGCTGCGGCAGAATCGCCAGACCGTGCTAAAGAAATGGTGGCCATGACTCAGCAAAAGATGGCACTCGCTAAGAATTACCATATGATTATGGCAATTGATATGGCTATGAATACGCAGGGAAAGAATATGAATAGCACAATCAACATTGATATGGATATTTTCAGTAATCCATTATTAGCCAAAAATAAAACAGATATATTGTTTTCAGTCAGTGATAAGGAAAAGCTTATTCAAAGATCCCAGACACATATGACATTGCTTCAATACATGGAGCAATCAGGCCCTAAAATACTGATATATACTTATACCGATGGCAAGTGGCATAAACAATCCTCATTAATTGGATCAGTTACTCCCAATAAGGAGTATGAAAATTTTCTCAAGCAAGTAAAAAGTGCTAGGATAACAAGCGAAGACCAAGATACTATTGTGATAGAAGCTGTTATGGATGGAAAATTTATTAAAGAGACGTTACAAAACAATGCGAGTACTGTAGGTTTAGCTAAAATGAATTTAAAGGATGACTTCATAAGTTCCATTGGCGATGTAACTTATACGATTACCATAGATAAAAAATCAATGACTCTGTCCCGCGTGGATATGGATCTGTCTGATTTTATGCAAAGGTTTGGGGGGAAATTGGCCGAAGGCTCTACGATACCTACTGAAAAAAAGCAACAGTTAAAAGATCTGTTTAGCAATATGCAGATGCATATGACCATGACGATGAGTAAGTATGATGAAATTGAGTCGTTTACGATTCCTGACGAAGCAAAACTTGCAGTGGAAGATCAACCAGCTGTTAACCCTAATGATAAAGTAATTCATGATTTAACAAATATAATAAATCATAACCCTAATGACTTTGTTGCTTATGCCAAGCGCGGCGAAGCCTATTCCAATAAGAAAAATTTTGATTTAGCATTGAACGATTTTAATAAGGCAATAGAGCTAAATCCTAAGTATGCTTTTGCCTATGCTTGGCGCGGATATATTTTGGCGAAAATGAGTAAGGGAGACTCAGCTATAGCCGATTATAGTAAAGCAATCGAAATCGATCCTGATTATGCTTATGCCTATCAAAATCGAGGACTAGAGTACGCTAAAAAGAAACAGCTTGATATAGCTATTACTGATTATAATAAGGCGATTGAACTAAATCCAAAATATAAACAGGCTTATTTTAACAGAGGGATTGCCTATGAACAAAAGCAGCTATATCAAGAGGCTATTGATAACTATCGTAGTCTTATTGTGAATATACCTGATGATAAAGCAGCTGTTGAGTTGGCTAAAACCCGTATTCGAGCATTGGGAGGAACTGTATAAAAGAAATTGGCATAATAAGAGTGAGCACCCTACTTTGGCCGCGAGGCTGAGGTGGGGCTTTTTTTATTTTTGCGGATCAATGGGGTGATTTATGACTAGAATTGTTTTCTATAACTTTTGGTATAGTTTTTTCATTCCTTTAAAAATGTTGTTAAACCTTTACATTGTCTATATTTTTTATTAAATAATAATTATTACGAAATATATCTTTTGGTAGAAGTAACTTCACTTTAGTTCTATTACACTATACTCAAGAGGAAAAAGAAAACAAGAAAAAAAGAACAACAACAAGAAAGACAAGCTACCGGAAAGGAGCTGATTTTATGAAAAAGAAAGAGCTGCTCATGTTTCGCTGGGGCGCTGTCGAATATGGAATTCCACTAGAAATCGTTACAGGTATGATTCATGAGAAGTGGTTAGAGGGATTGGCTGAAAGCGATTCCATTCCCGTAATTAGAGATACGAGGGAAGAAGTGTCAGATACGAAGCGGGTGATTTTAATCGAATCAAATGGTCTGTGTTTGGCTCTTGTCGTCGATGAAATTCTTCCCCATACGAAAGCAGTTACCAATGACCAAATCAAAAATATGATCGAATCATCCTTTTCACTCTTTCAATTCAAACCAAGTATCTATAATTAATCTTTAGATTATCAAAATAAGAATAAAAATAATAAAAAAACGATTGAGGAGGCGATCCCCATGACCATAAAAAAGAAACTTTCGTTAGGTTTTTCCTTAGTAATTCTAATCAGCATACTTTCTTCATCCTTCGTATTCTACCAGCTCAATAAAGCACAAAGTGAAGTCAATGAACTTGCTACAAACTGGGTTCCCAGCATTAAAGCAGTTGGTAAAATCAATGATAATTTCTTAAACTACATCCGCTTCCTTTACGCTTTTGCTCTCGAATCAGATAGCGCAGCTATGGATCGTTTAGATCAACAGATTACGGACAGGCAGCAAAAAGTAGAGAAAGACCGAGTTGCTTACGAAGCCTTAATTAGCAGCCCGGAAGAAAGAAAAACTTACGAGCAATTTGTAGCCAGATGGCAGGAATATCAAGGTATTGCAGGAAAAATCAAAGAATATGCCCGCAAAAATGATTTTGCTGGAGCCAATCGTGAGTTTGTCAAAGGTCGTCCCCTCGTAAATGAAATGGATGAGTTGTTACAAAAACTCGTGAAAATTAACGAAACTGGTGCGGAAGAATCAGCTGCTCTTAGCATCCAAGCCGCTTCCTATAGCAAAATCAGCCTACTTGCAGCATCGATCATCAGCGCCATCAGCGGTACGATTATCGCGGTAGCCATTGCTTTATCGGTGGTACGGCCTCTTAGAACTTTGGAAAGAGCGCTAGGTGATCTCGTGGAAAAAGGCGGCGATTTAACCCAGGAAATCCCCATATACAGCAAAGATGAAGTCGGTGATTTAGCAAAAGTCGTCAACGCCTTTATCGCCAACCTCAGAACGATCATGGCCGAAGTCATTGATGATGCGCAGCAAGTTGCCGCTGCATCGGAAGAATTAACAGCCAATGCGGAACAGTCCGCTCAGGCATCAAATCAAGTAGCTGTATCGGTTATTGCCGTAGCCGATGGTGTGAATAAACAATCTTCGGCCGCAGCCGATACGCTCAATGTAGTAACGCAAATGTCCGGTGGCGTTCAGCAAGCCGCAAGCAACGCCACAGCAGTTGCAGCAATTGCCGACAATACAGCTCGCTCAGCTCTCAAAGGCAGCGAAGCTGTGGGCAAAGTAGTGGATCAGATGAATGAAATTGAGAAAACATCGGTGAATGCGGCTCAGGCAGTAAATAAGCTTAGCCTTCGCTCCCACGAGATTGGTCAGATTGTGGAAGACATTACCGCGATTGCCGGACAAACAAACCTGTTAGCTCTTAACGCAGCTATTGAAGCGGCTCGGGCGGGAGAGCAAGGCAGAGGCTTCGCAGTAGTGGCCGAGGAAGTTCGTAAGCTTGCGGAGCAATCGAAAGAAGCAGCAAAACGAATTTCCGGGTTGATCACGGAAATTAAGAAAGACACGGAAGAAGCCGTAGGCGCTATGAATAAAGGCTCTGATGAAGTAAAAACTGGCGCTCAGGTTGTTCAGACAGCTGGAAAGTCTTTTGATGAGATTCGCGGTTTGATTGACAATGTATCAAGTCAAGTAACCGATATTTCCGCAGTGGTACAGCAATTAGCAAGCAGCAGCGAAAATATCGTA
>URQW01000027.1 GCA_900550105.1 uncultured Pelosinus sp. | reverse complement strand
TGACTAATCTGTATATTGGATAGCACATTAAGATTATGGAAATAAGGAATTTTATGAGCGCCTAAAAGAAAGGCGAGGCTTATAATGCAAAGCCCCGTCACAAATTTCTTGCCTGGAGAAATGCCGTTCTGGTAAAACAGATACAGACTGTATCCTAGAATAGCAATTGGCGCTACAGCCGCCAAATCAATTTGCTGACTCGCTAGGCCGAATAAAATAGCGCCGCTGGTAAAGATCGGCCACAAGTTAACTTTTCGCTGTAAAATCCTCACAGGCGGCAACCACAAAGCAAGCACGGCAAAATAGAGAAAGCCATAGCATAGCCAAGTTAACATATCTAGTAACACAAAATCACTCCGTTAGATCAATTCGCGATTCTTTATAAAAAACGAGATTTAGAGAAAATTCACTTTTAATGGATTTCTGTCAGGCAGCCGTTTAAATTTATAGCGTGGATAGCCAATCATTACGGCGCCAGTAGCTCTTTGTCCTGCCGGAATTGAAAATAAAGCAAGCAAGGGACCGTAATCAGCCAAAAGACACATTTCGAGAATTCCCGCCCAGCAAGAGCCAAGCCCGAGAGCAGGTGCAAACAGCTCCAAGTAGGAAAAAGCAGAAATTGTATTTTCCCGGCCCTTGGCAAACTCTTGCGGCGCTGTAGCAAGGATAATCTGTGGCGCCTGGCGTAAAATCGTATCTTCCTGTCGTTCGCGCCATGCTGAAATATGAAGTGGAAAGCTTTTATGGAAAAGACCAGTTTTAACCTGCTCCTCCATCCACTGTACAATTACTTCAACAGCCTTATTTAACACTTCACGTTGTTCAATAACTAGATAAGCTATGTTTTGGCTGTTACTTGCTGTTGGGGCAAGCCTGGCCATATCGAGCAATTTCATTACAAGTTCTCTGGCAACAGGCTCTTGCTTATAGCAGCGGGTAGAACGGCGCGACCGCAGAAAAAAAGCCGCCTGCTCTGATGAAATCGCTAAAGAAGGGTTGATCTCGCTTTGCTTAGCTAATGGCGCCATCGCATGATCAAGCGCTCCCTGAGGGCATATCGCTACACAATGACCACACCGGTTACAAAATTCGCCTCTGACTGCAATAGGGCCATCCGGTTTCGGTAAACTTAATACTTTGGCCGGACAAACGCTCGCGCAAAGACCACACTGCGTACACAGTTCCCTGTTGACTTTAATCAAGACAATCGCCTCCGATTACAACGTGCTTGCCTAATTGGAACGCTTTTTCACAGTCTAAAGGAAACACGTCATGGCGGCGCTTCGCCTTTTCACTGGCATTAAAGCGAGTAGCTACATACTGTGAATAATCGGAGAACTGATACGTATCTGTCACATACAATGATTTGGCCTTGCCAAATACATGAGCAAGCATGTTTTCTGTAAGAGAAAAATAATGATTATAACCCCACTCGGCAATAAATGATTCTGGAACATTCATCGTATAAATGAAACCAACCGATATCTTTTTAGGAAATAAAGAAGTTCCCACTTCATCATAAACATAATAAGGAAAAATAAGCCGTTCGAGAAAAGAACGCATTTCGCCTGTAGCCGTCCCAAAATAAATCGGTGAACCGAGCAGTAATGCATCAGCCTGCTCTATTTTATTGAGCAGCGGCTGCAAATCGTCACGAACAGCACATTTCCCATAACTTTTACTGCCAATACGCTTGCAGGCAAAACAGCTTTTACAGCCGGTAAATTGCAAATCATATAAATGAATCAATTCAGCCTCAGCACCGACTGACTGAACACCGCTAATAGCCTTTTCTAACAGCATAGCCGTATTTCCCTGCTTACGCGGACTTCCATTGACAACAATCACTTTTTTCATAGTGCATCAATCCTTCCTTCTTTTTCCTAACAAACCCTGCTATAATTGTATAGCAAAGAGAAAAAATGAAAAGTATGCACTTTAAAGATAGATACTATCATAAAGGAGAGTACTATGAAAAAATGGTCGAAAGAAATGTGTGATTGCTCCATTACTTATACCTTGTCCATTCTCGGCAGTAAGTGGAAATGGCTGCTGCTCTATAAACTCTTTCAAAATGGCGTACAGAGGTATGGTGAAATTAAACGCAGCATCCCACCGATTACTCACAAAATGCTAAGCCTACAGCTAAAAGAATTGGAAGAAGAACACCTCATTAGCCGCAAAGAATATCCGCAGATTCCGCCCAAAGTAGAATATAAACTGACAAGTAAAGGCGAAACACTCATCCCCATTCTAGAACTCATGTCTCAATGGGGCGCTGAAAATAAATCGGTTGTTAAGTAAACAAAGCCGCCGCCTAATTTAGTTGTCTTGAGCCACAGCCCTAAATCAAAAGTGATCGAACGGCCATTATCATAACAAGTCGCTTGATATTGATTCGTTTGGGAATCCTTTTCTAGCGCTACCAGAATCGTCCAATGCCAGCTGTCCGTCGTTATAGCTTGTCCTCTCTGCAAATTTAAAAAGGCTACAGGACAATCGAGCGCAAGTCCTGCTTCAATAAAAGCAATTACCTCCGCTAAACCAGGCCGCTGAAAAGATAAAAGCGGAACACTCATACGCTGACACTGCCAGGGCAAATGATAATATCGTAAAAGAACGGACATGCCACTACAAAATTTTTCCGTACTATTTAACCCCAGAAAACGACCAGGCGTAATAAAATCCCAAACTTTCTCCATAAGCAACTGAGTCGCTTCAACTGTATTGTCACACAAAAAAGTATCGTCTTGTTCTCGTCTGCTTACGTAGGCAAGCTGCATCGCAGCGGCCCGCGGGCCGCAGCCTCGCGTTCGCTTAAAATCCGTACTATACCAATATTGACTAAACCCATAAGGCGCTTTCTCTATTTCGCTGACCTGCAGCCATTGCGGATTTTTAATTTTCATAATATATATCACCTGCAACTCATTTTCTATAACTGTAGCATTATTCTATCATACCTTGCGCTAATAAAGACATGAAAAACTCTCCCTTCGCTAAAATTAACGCGGGAGAGTTTTTGTGCTACATTAGAATTTTGTGTCACATTATAAAAATCAGCTATGAGTTGTTTTAGCAACAGGTACAGCCTTTTTCGGCGTCATATTTAAAATGATATTTAAAATAACAGCAGTCAACGCGCCTGTTACGATACCGTTCTCTAAAAACAGCTTTAACAGCGGCGGAAATTTAGCAAATAAATTAGGTACTACCGTAACGCCCAACCCTAGTGCGACCGAACAAGCAATAATCAATAGGTTTTCATTACTGGAGAAATCAATTTTGCTGAGCATCTTAATGCCTGAAGCTACAACAATGCCAAACATGGCAACCATAGCGCCGCCAAGCACCGCATTAGGAATAATCATGGCTAAAGCGGCAAATTTAGGAATAAAACCAAGAAGCATCAACATGATACCAGCAATAATTGTCACATTTGCCGTTTTGGAATTGGATAGCTGTACAAGACCGACATTTTGCGAAAAAGTAGTATAAGGAAAGGAATTGAAAAAACCACCAAGCATAACAGCAAGGCCCTCAGCCCGATAACCACGTGTTAAGTCAGCTTGCGTTAAATCACGTTTACAAATTTCCCCTAAAGCCATGAACACGCCAGTAGACTCAATCATACTGACAATCGCCACAATAATCATTGTCAAGACAGCAGCTGGTTCAAATACAGGCATACCAAAAGTTAAGGGCATCACCATATGAAACCAAGAAGCTTCTGCGACGCTATTTAAGGAAACTGTACCAAATAAACCGGCGAGAACCGTACCAAAAATCAAACCAAGCAATACGGAAATAGAACGAATAAAGCCAGTAGTAAAACGATTGACGAGAATAATAAATAGAAGAACTGTAAAGGCCAGAGCAAAGTTAGCCAGCGAGCCGAAATCAGGGCTACCTACGCCGCCAGCCATATTATTAATAGCTACAGGTACCAAGGTAACGCCAATAATCGTAACAACCGAACCAGTAACGACTGGCGGAAAAAATTTTACCAGTTTAGAAAAATACTTCGCAATTAAAACAACAAAGAATCCAGAACAAATAATCGAACCATACAAAGCCGGAAGACCGTATTGATTTCCAATGGTAATCATAGGAAAAACAGCTGTAAAGGTACAGCCAAGGACAACAGGCAGGCCAATACCAAATAAGGCGTTTTGTCTAGCTTGCAATAACGTCGCAAGGCCTGATGTCAACAAATCGGCGGCAATAATATAACTCATCTGCCAAGCAGTCAGTTTTAAGGCGCTGCCGACAATGAGTGGAACAATAATCGCACCAGCGTACATAGCTAGTACATGCTGGGCTCCCAACAATAAGCTCTTTCCATTATATTGATTCATAATAAATTCTGCTTATCTCCTTTTTGTTATAAAAATTGAACTTGTCCATTTTGAAAAGATTGAATTCTCGCCAATGATTCTACACGGAACCCCGCCGCTTTAAGCTTATCCGCTCCTGGCTGAAAGGACTTCTCAATCACGATACCCACGCCAATTACCGCAGCGCCTGCTTGCTTAACAATATTAATAAGACCTAAAGCAGCTTCCCCATTTGCCAAAAAATCATCAATTATCAAAACTTTATCTTCTGCCTGTAAGAATTGCTTATCCACAATCACATCATTACTTTCTTTCTTCGTAAACGAATAAACCTTGGTACAATACAAATTATCAGTCGTTACAACCGACTTTTTCTTTCTGGCAAATAAGACAGGCACGTTCATGGCCAGCCCGGCCATAATAGCTACAGCAATACCAGACGATTCAATCGTAAGAATCTTAGTAATCCCTTCCCCGGCAAAGCGTTTTGCAAATTCCTTACCCATTTCATACATTAACTGCGGATCGAGTTGATGATTTAAAAAGGAATCAACCTTTAGCAGCGAATCATTTAGAACCTGTCCGTCTGTCTGGATTTTTTGTTGCAATAATTCCATGATAGCCTCCTTGATTTTTGGGGTAACACAAAAAGAAAAAGCCCAAACAGGAACTTTCGCATACGTAAAGTGAGCGATCATACCCGTCGGACTTTTTCATAAAACCCGAAGTTTACTTTCTCACCCGTAGACAGGCGATTTACGGTCGCCGGTAGAGACTTCTGGGCCCTATTCCCAAAATTATACGAGAGTCAATAGAATTTATTTTAGCAAGACAAAAATACTTTTGTCAATGTTCCCTACGATATTCCTTACTATAAATTACGACTTTTTATTCTTGCAATTTAAAGCCTAGAAATATTCTTCCAATATTATTCTGAAAGATTATAAAATTTTTCAATAAAGTTCACAAAAGCCAAGGATGCATGAGATAGGTATTTTTCCTTCTTCCATGCTAAGCCAACAGAAAATTGGATTGGCTCTACCAGCGGAACTACAGCAATTTTAGGATCATCGCGAACAACCATATTCATAAGAAAGGAGATACCCGCGCCTTTCGCGACAAGACCTTTAATTGTTTTGATCTGACTGGAGGAAAAAACCACATCTGGCATAAAGCTGTGTCTAAGACAACGATTCGTAACAACTTCCCGCTGGTAAGAACGCTCCTTGAGCAAAATAAAAGACTCATTGCGCAATTTAGAAAAAGGAACAGGCGCCGTTTCGTGACACAGCGGATGGTCCGGATGAGTGCAAAGTACGAACTCCTCTCGCGTAATTTCCAGCGTATTTAATGTCGGCGACTGATCAAGCAGAATAATAATCGCTAAATCTAATTCCTCATTCTCTATTTTAGTAACCGCTTCTAAGGAGGATCCTTCTTCGGATGCGATCAAGCGAAGCTGGGGATAGGTCGCCGTAAATTGAGTAAAAATATCAGGAAATAAATAAGCTTCAATCATGGGTGGAACGCCGATTTTCACGGTTCCTTTTAACAAATTGCGATAATCTTTCGCCTCTTGAAAAGCCTGCTGCAATTCTTTTAAAATCTTCTCAATTCGATTAAAAATTACTTCTCCTTCATTCGTCAAGGCAATCTTCTTTTTGTTACGATCAAAAAGTTGAATGCCAAGCTCTTCCTCTAAATTTCGAATCGCCCTCGTTACAGACGGTTGGGCAATATGCAGTTGTTCAGCAGCCCGCGTAAAACTGCTCAATTTCGCAACCATGCAAAAATACTCAAGTTGTCGTAACTCCATGACAAATCAAAGGCCCCCTATAATAAATCGTTGTTTCAAAAAAGCTATCAATTCTTATTGTTTCATAGCAGCTATGCATCATTATAACATATACTTCTTATGTATGAGTTCATGAATTATTGCTATTGGAATTTTACAAAAATATAATCTACTATAAAATATAATAAGCTTAGTAAAATCATAGGAGGCGCTTATGCAAAAAGAATATACATATAAATATGGTAAAGAAAAGGTTTCTTTTTCCATTGATGCAGAAAAAGTGATTGCTGAATTACATCTTAAAGATTTTCCGGTTTTAGCCGATCCGGAAGCTGCTATTTTGACAGCGATTCGAAATCCCATCGGATCAAAACCACTGAGGGAACTTGTAAAGCCAGGCGAAACTGTTGTATTTATTGTAAATGATACGACTCGTGTGGCAAACAGCCACATTTTTATGCCGTTATTATTAGATGAGCTAAATCAAGTAGGAATTCCTGATAAAGATATGTGGATTGTTTTTGCTCTTGGTACCCATCGTCTCATGACCGAAGCGGAAATGGCTCAAGAAGTCGGCCCTGCTGTGGCTAAACGAGTTAAAATGTACAATAGCGACTGCAAAGACAAAGATCAGTTTACGTACTTTGGCGATACGTCTTACGGCACGCCTGTATACTTCAATAAGAAAGTTGTAGAAGCTGATCATATTGTCTGTACAGGCAGTGTGGTTCATCATTTCTTTTCTGGGTTTGGCGGTGGCCGCAAAGCCATGCTTCCTGGTGTTTCCTACTATGAAACAGTTCAAAAAAATCACAGTATGATGCTTGATCCCAATGCCGTGATCGGCAAACTAGAAGGAAATCCTATATATCACGACCAAGTTGAAGGCGCGGAAATGTGCCGCCCTACCTTCTTAATCAATGTCGTGCTCAATGAAAAAAAGGAATTTCTAAAAATCTTTGCTGGTGATTACATTGAAGCTCACAATAAAGCCTGTGAATTTGTCAACGAAGTGAACGGCGCCAAGGTTGAAAAAGAAGCCGATCTTGTCATTGCTTCCTGCGGCGGTTATCCGAAAGATATTAATGTCTATCAATTACAAAAAACCATGGATAACGCTTGGTGCGCCGTCCGCGACGGCGGCGTTATCATTATCCTCGGCGAGTGCCGTGAGGGCTCCGGATCGCCTACCTATGAAAAAACCATGGAGCTTTATCGCAGTCCGGAAGAGGTAGAAGCTGCCATAAGGAAAGATTTTCAAATTGGGGCCCATAAAGCCTATGCCGTAACCCGCCTAATGAAAAAAGCACAATTTATTCTTGTTTCTTCTATGACGCCAGAATTAGCCGAACTATTGCTCTTTACCCCAGCAGCTACCATAGAAGAAGCCCTCCAACTAGCTTATAAAAAGCTAGGGCCGACTCCAAGTATTACCTTGATGCCCTTAGGCAGTATGACAGTTCCACTTGTTGGCAATCAATAACTCTTTTCATAAACAAAGAAGCCAGACTGCAATATGAACATTGCAATCTGGCTTCTTGTTATTTTACAAGGTTATCTTAACACAGCTTCTACAGCCTTTAACTCTTTACGAATGGCAATCCCCTGAGGACAGTGATCTTCACATTTACCGCATTCGACACAACGATTCGCCTGCGCCGCTTCCCCAATACGGAAACCATAAAGGAACTGATAACGAGCCTTAGAAGCTTCCCCTTCGCCAAATACAGAGTAATCATTATAGAGGCTAAAACACCCTGGTATATTCACGCCGCTAGGACAGGGCATACAGTAAGCACAAGCTGTACAGTTCACTTTCATCCGCTCTTTAAACAGTGCGTTTACTTTATTAAGAGCTGCCAGTTCCGTTGTTGTAAGAGAATTGGGTAGACCTTCGTTTGCCGTTTCTAAGTTCTCAGTCACTTGTTCCATCGTTGACATACCACTTAAAACAACAGAAACTTCAGGATGGTTCCAGACCCAGCGTAAGGCCCATTGCGCTGGTGTGCGCTGGGTGCCGCTTTCTTTTAGCAAATCTAGCGCTTGATTAGGCAGATTCGCTAGCTTTCCGCCACGTAATGGTTCCATAATGGCAATGCCAAGACCTTTCGACGCTGCATAATGCAAACCTTCCGTTCCGGCCTGATAGTCTTCATCAAGGTAGTTATATTGAATCTGGCAAAACTCCCAGTCATAATAATCCACTATTTCTTTGAATAACCCGATCCGATCATGAAAGGAAAAACCGACATGTTTAATCTTACCGTCTTTTTTAGCCTGGTCAAGAAAATCAGCAATACCGATTTTCGTCAATGCAGACCAGGTATGAGATCCAAGGCTATGTACAAGATAAAAATCAATATAATCGGTTTCCAACCGCTGGAGTTGCTCGTCTAAGTAACGATCCATATCGGCTCTTGTCTTAATGAGCCAGCTTGGCAATTTTGTCGCAAGCTTTACTTTCTCCCGATAGCCATCTTTTAACACCTTAGCCACAAAGGGTTCACTAGCCCCGCCGTTTTGCATTCCTGTTCCATGATAAGGATAGGCTGTATCAATATAATTCACGCCAGCGTCAATGGCTTGGCGAATCATCGGAATCGCCTGCTTTTCATCAATTTTTGTCGCATCACCATCCATAACAGGTAAACGCATACAACCAAACCCCAAGATTGATACTTGTTCCTTTGTTTTGCCATATTGTCTGTAAAGCATAATCGACTCACCCCTTATTCGTAATAGAAAATTCCAATTTTATTGTATACTTTAGAGTGTACTATAAGTCAATAGCACTCAACACTTTTGTGTAAAAAAAGAGCAGCCTCTTACAGCTGCCCTTCATACTTGTTCTCCTGTTTCAGTTGTAACCTGATCTGGTTTACTTAAGACATATACCTTAACAGCCTTGATTCCAAAATGATTTGCCTCTCGCACCGTCCATTTAGCCACATCTATACGATTCCCTTTTATCGCACCGCCCGTATCTTCTGCTACAGCATACTCTTTACTTCCGTCAGGATATTGAATCATCACGCGGGAACCGAGCGGAATAATCCGAGGATCTACTGCAATAACACCCGGCCTTATTTCTGTACCTAGCCGCGTTTTACTCCCCCACTGATCATTATCATGCGGTCCTGGTGCATAAGCAGTTGCCGTTACATGTATCGCTTCTTTTCCCAAGGTATCCTGCGTTGCAATATTTTGCACAAGTTCTTGCGTACTAAGGGGATTCGCAGTCTGCACTTCCGCCGTATTAATTGGTGGATCTACTTGTGGTGTTGCAGACTGATGCTGAGCAACAGCACCTAAACCGTGCATTGCCGAAGCGGCGAGCACAAAAGCTCCACCAAGTGCAGCGGCAATTTTCTTATAATGCCGTTTCACTTTATGGCGTACTTTATCGTTCATAAAAATCCCTCCTTTGTCTTATTATTTTCAGTAAGCGTTTCTTATAAACTTACAATATTTCACAAGAAATTCACGCGTTTTTTTTTACAAAAAAGGATTTTTTTCTCTACACAGAGAACATTTTCATAAACTAAATAAAAATCAATTTTTGGGCAAACTTGATGAAAATCAAGGACGCAAAACCATTGGATCTAAAGATAGCACTGCTTGCTAAAGTCTATCAATGATTGCCAGGTTGCATCGATAAATCGTCGTGTATTTATCTGATCAGCCTGGTTTTTTATGATTTAATGAATGATTTATGAGAGGAGTTGGAGGCTTGCCATGGGAAAAAAAATATTAATCATTGATGACTCAAGGTTCATTCGCCTGCAAGTAAAAAGGATTCTTGAAGAATATGGAGTGGAAGTATATGAGCTGGATAATGCCGAAGATTTCTTTGCGCAGCGCTGGCGGTTTCGTGATATTAACCTTCTACTTTTAGATATTAACTTAAAAGGAATGGATGGAATTGCAGCCCTAGAAGAAATGCAGCGTCTAAATTTACAGCAGCAAATCCCTGTTATTATGGTTTCAGGGATCGCCAATCGTCTTGTCATTCAGAAATCACTCTGTCTCGGCGCTTCCCATTACATTCGAAAACCTTTCTCTGATGAGGATTTACTTGATCGCATCGAAAATGTAATGGGTTCGCTTGTTGCCGCGCCAATGCAAGCGAGCAGTCAACAAGAAATTCTTAATAGCATTTACCGGGCAAAACGAGATCATACTGAAGTTTCCTTTGTATCACTTGGGTTTAATGAAAACCTTGCCAATGGAAGCTTTATTATGGAACAACTCAAAAATACGCTGCGTGTTTATGATTCTGTTCTCCTGGCAACACCGCAAAATCTTTTACTTATTTTACCTTTTACCAAACAAGATGGAACAAATGTTGTCATTAATAAAGCAAAAAAAAAGCTGTCAGAAATTCTCCCGACAGCAAATGATCCCGCAATTCATTTTATCACCTTTCCTACTGATGAAAGCAATCCTGACATGATTGCCGAAATTTTAAAAATCTGCTAAATTAATAACCTAATTCGACTTGATTGGCGACGACTAAGCCCATGGACTCCTTTTTTGCCTGAGTTGACGCTAAGCTGGCGCAATTAACTAACCGCTCTAGCGCGGGAACACTATTTTTCATGAATCCATGACATATTCCCTTTACAATTCCCGCTGAAAAACTAACAGGAATCTCTTTGTAAAAGCGATGTTCTTTTACTTCGCGCAATAATATTTCAGCAAAACTACGAGTCTTCTCTAGTTTGTAGGGAGTCAATATAAGAAACTCATCACCGCCAAACCGCGACACATGGGTTTCTTTTGACATTTTAGCCTTTAAAAACTGACCAATCTCCCGTAAAATCTGATCCCCAGCAATATGACCATACTGTTTGTCTATCTTACCAAAATTATTAACATCAAGAAAAATCAAAGAAAGCAATTGTCTTTCTTTTAAGACTTTAACAGCTTGATAATAGATATAATCTTTTTTGTAAAGCTCTGTTAACACATCGAATTGCCTGCCTATTTCTAACGCAACTTGGCTTGGACTAACGATTCCCACTACCTGGTCCTGCTGTTTCACAATGAAAAGCTTAATACCGTGGCTATCTATAGCCTCTTTTGCTTCCCATACGAATGTGCCAGGCACAACTTCTTTAAAATAATCAGACATGGCATCAGCGGCAATCCGATTAGGATGTGTTTTCAACACATCCCAATAATCAATCACACCGAGTATTTTACCGTTCTCAATGACCGGGAGACTTTCTAGTTGAGTCGAAAGCATAAATTCTTGTACCTGACTTAATCCAGCTAACGCATCTACATAGGGAAATTTAACTGTCATAATATGCGATAACTGGCGCATCATAATTCAATCAACTTCTTTACTATTACGGTCACATTAATCTGAACTCTTACAATCATTGATTCATGAATCATTTCATCTACTTCATCAATCATAAGAGAAATTAACTGATCTTCCGGCACCATAGCAAGCAAAGACTTACGAACAACCATTGCTTCAATTGATGGGTGTTCAATTTTTTTTACTATATATTGACCAGGTGATAAAATATCCCCCATTCGCCGTGCCGCTTCCGGGCCGATCGGCGCCCGTTTGCCGACAACTAAAACATCTTGCATTGGCGGCATTTCAAATTCCGATAAGCGCATACTAATTTCAACTTTTTTACTGCTTTCAATCTGACTGCCCATCTCTTGACCTCTCTTGTACCGCAAAGTATAGTAAACGTCTACATGATTACAGCAGAGTAAAATCTTATATGAAAATCTCACCAGGAAGTAAAAAAATCAGGCTTACGCCTGATTTTTTCTGTGCTAACTCTAGCATTAGCCTAATAATCATAGGCAGTTTTTCATATATCCGCTCGGTAAAAGTCACTAATCAATTAGTTACCAAATCCTGCTATATTGATTAAACCATATTTTGCTAGAAAAGGTCAAGTTTTTTTAGGTATTTAGTCTTATTTTTATCGTTTTACAAACCGCATTCTTCCATAAGTTTTTTGGCTTCTACATATTGCGCAATACCTTGCGCTACTTGTTTTGCCGCTTTCATAGCCAACACGACCGTTGCTGGTTCATGAACTACGTCGCCCCCAGCAAAAACACCGCGTCGCGTAGTCATACCATAAGGCCGTTCCCGAGTAATAACAAAACCTGCAGGATTAACTTCGATCCCTTCTGTTGTTGAAACAATGCGAGCCGCTGGTCTTTGACCAATTGCCACAATAATTTTATTGGCACTAATTTTCTCCAAAAGCCCACTGCCCTTCACGGAGCCATCTTCCAATAAAACTTGGCGCTCACATTCTAACGCAGTAACCTCTTTATCACCTAAATATTGTTTTGGACTCATCAGCCAAGAAAACTCCACGCCTTCAGCCTTCGCTTCCTCATATTCGGAACGAAGCGCCGTAATCTGATCTTGCGTACGCCGATACACTAGAGTAACTTTTGCTGCACCAACACGAAGTGCCGTCCGAGCTGCATCCATAGCAACATTGCCTGCGCCAATTACAATAACAGAATCTCCTTTTTGTACCGGAATTTCCTGTCCGTCAATCCCTTTTTCATTTGCTAATGTAACCATACCAAGAAAATACGTCGCCTGAATAACACCAGGCAAATCTTTACCAGGAATATGAAGTTCTTTCGGCAAAGCAGTTCCTGTCCCCATAAACACAGCATCATAACCGTCAGCAAAAAGCTCATCAACGGTTTTATCAGGACCGATTAAAATTCCTGTTTCAAATGAAACGCCCAATCTTTCAATTCGAGCAATTTCACGACGAACAACTTCTTTATTTAAACGGAATTCAGGAATTCCATACATCAAAACGCCGCCAGGCTCTTTCTGCCCTTCAAAAACAGTTACAGTAAAACCTAGCTTCGCCAAATCACCTGCTACGGTTAATCCAGCAGGACCCGAACCAATTACGGCAACCTTCCCTTTATGAACGATTTTTTTATGAATTGGACTAATATCCATTTCTGCATCAAAATCAGCAATAAAACGTTCTAGTTTGCCAATCTTAATACCTGCGTTCTTTTTATTTAATATACAGGCAGCTTCGCACTGTTTTTCATGAGGACATACCCGCCCACATACAGCAGGAAGATTACTGCGTCTGGCAATCACTTCACTAGCAGCGCCAATATTCCCTTTAGCAAGTTCTGCGATAAAACTAGGAATTTCATTCTCAATCGGACAGCCTGTACGACAAAACGGTTTTGCACAATTAAGACAACGTTTTGCTTCCGCAATTGCCTCTTTCGTCGTAAAACCGGCATCAATTTCATGAAAATCTAACGACTGTTCTTCAAAATTACTTTTTTGATCAATAAGCAATCCAATCCCCTCCACATCCATAAGCTTCTGCACTTCTATATTTTCTCGCTTGCAGTAAGCAAAAACCTTTGGATAACGAACAATATCCTCTAGTCTTAACAAAAGAATCGAATTTCCTATAGATAAAATTCGATTTTTTCTTATTGCTATCATACACTAAACATATAAAAATTTCTAGAATAATTAAATGGAGCGGCGGATTCTATAAAAAAAGACTACCGCACCAAGGAAAAACTCTAGCTTATCTTGTGATTTGTTTACGCAAACCTCACAACATAGGCTCGAAATCTTTCTTATATGCGGTAGCCCTTTACTATTTTCTAGAATACAAATGCTCTTATTGCTGCATTGCCAGCAAAGCCTCGTATTTTTTAATTTGAACCTGCATCTCGCCATATTCACGACGCAAGCGAATATATTCTTTCGCAAGCCCGTCCTTTTCATCTTGTTCTTTTTTTTGCGCCTTAAACTGATCGCTAATTTGGCATAGTAAAGCCAGAAAATCGTCCATTTCAACCGCCTTCGGTAAGAAAAAAGAAATTCCGCTAAGTGCTGCTTTCAGCAACAGCTGTGGTTCGATCATGCTATTAACAGCTAAAATAGATTGCTTCGTCGACACAGCACGAAGCTTTTGCGTAAAGTCAAACCCGTCAAAATCTCCCGAAAAATCCACTATAACCAAACTATATTCATCAGACTGTTGGCGATATGCACTTATTGCCGCGGCGACGTCCTCAAAAACATCGCAACAAAAATCTTTTTTTTGGCACTGCTCCCGCAATCGTTGCAGCCAAAGTTCGTCTTGGGTAACAAATAATAATTTCAACGCCATCCTCCTGCTCTTTGAAAAATAAAAAAACTGCCTGTTCATTCCGCTCTTACTTTGCGTGAATACAACCTGGCAGTCTTCGACATAAAATCATTAGACCCATGGCTTTGCGTCCCATCCTTTCAGAAGGTTTGCCAATCAGTAGAGCTTTAAAAGTTCTACTTATTTATTTTGTTTAATTATACTATACCGTAAAACAAAAGCGGAAACAAGTAGAAATGTGACAATATTTGTTGCTTAGCTCTTTTGTTTACAAACATTTATAAATAAACTACAATTAAACTAATGTCAAAAATTTATTTTAATTGTCTATCTAGGGAGAGACACATATGCTATTTAAAAATTTTCAATATAATCTACTAAAGGCAATCAGTGCTTTCGTCTGCCTTCTACCTTATTCGCTTGTCTGCCATATTGGACGAAGTCTAGGTTACCTCTTCTATCTTGTCGGTGCGCGCCAACGACGCCGTGCCATCAGTCAAAGCATGGATTGTCTGCAAATTTCATTGTCCGAGGCGAAACAAATCGTCCATACAGTTTTTGGTAATTTAGGACAAACCTTGATGGAAGTTCTCTATACGCCTGCCCTTACTCCAGAAAAAATCAAAAAACATATTGCGATTGAAGGTCTGGAGCATTTAAGGGGGGCCATTGACCAAGGACGCGGCGTGGTACTTCTTACCGCCCATATAGGTAATTGGGAGTGGCTCGGCGCAGTCCTAGCTAACACAGGACTGCCGATTACAACGATCGCCAAACCACAACCAAATCCTCACTATACGCGATTACTCAATGAATATCGCGAAAAAATGGGGCTGGAAGTATTTAATCGTAGTGGCGCCGAGCTTGTAAAAGCGGCACGAGCCTTAAAAAAGGGAAAAGCCCTAGGGTTTTTAGCAGATGAAGACGGTGGTGTTGACGGCATTTTTGTTGACTTTTTTAATCGAAAATCAGCCACGCCAGCAGGTCCGGCAGTATTTGCCCGCAAGTTCGGTTCTATTATTGTGCCGGCCTTTATTTTTCATCGTCCTGAGGGAGGCCATCAAATTGTTATCAAACCAGCTTTTCCTTATGAACGATACGATGACGAAACACAAGAACTTTATGAAAACACTGCAAAAATGACGCAAGCGATTGAAGAAGCGATTCGTAACCATCCATCAGACTGGATTTGGTTTCGCAAACGCTGGAATACAAAATATCCCAAACAATAAATTTAGGGCTGTCTTTAAGGAAGTACAAAAGATTTTGTAACTTCCTAGAGACAGCCTTTTTTAATGAAATAGCAAATTAAGTCAAAAAGATTTAATCTCCTTCTTCTAAAAGGAAGGATTTTCCTTTTGAGGAACGAATAGGTATTTATAGGGTGCAAGTGAAATTTTGTACAATCATCAGAAACTACGAATGATAGAGGTGCTGAACTTTGAAAAATGGCGATCTCATCTTACGACTGGAAGGAAATATCTTATCCATTTTATTGCTGCTTTTTTTATTACTGATAGCGGAACCAAATCTTCCCCTTGAGGAAGATACAGATCATCAGCTCCATCGACTGATTACCCTTTTAAACGTTTTCCTGGTTATCGCTTGCATCAGTCTCACCCATCATTTTTTTACGAACTTCAAAGCCAAACTAAATTACACAGCTAAAACGCTAATCACATCTTCTTCTGAAGTCTGTCCAACTAGTTGGCCTGATCTAGCGCCTCTATTCGAATATCTAACACAGCAAAAAGAATCGATGCGTAAACTAGATCGTCTAAATATGGTTGGCGAAATGTCAGCAGGAATTGCCCACGAAATTCGCAATCCCATGACAACAGTAAGAGGATTGCTCCAGTTTCTAAGTCATAAGAAAGAATTGGCGGCACATCACGATAATTTTAGTCTCATGATTGATGAAATTGATCGAGCCAATAGTATTATCACTGAATTTTTATCACTTGCTAAAAATCGCCCATTAGAATTTAAAGAAAAAAACCTAAATGACATTGTTTGTGAGATTTATCCGCTACTAGAAACAGATGCACTACGCAATAACTGTCAAATTAAACTAGACCTCACACCAACACCCAATCTACTTATTGATCCAAATAGCATTCGCCAACTAATTCTAAATTTAGTCCGCAACGGTCTTGAAGCAATGATAGAAAATCACGGCCAACTTGTCATAGCAACAAAGTCAACCGCCCAGGGAGTCTTGCTTGCCATAAAAGACAACGGTCCAGGGATCTCACCAACAATCCAAGCAAAACTAGGAACGCCTTTTTTGACAACCAAAGAGACAGGCACGGGTCTTGGACTTACTATTTGCTATCGCATTTTAGAGCGACATCGCGCTACCTTAACTGTTGACAGCGCCCCCAGTAGCGGAACAATATTTACAATCTGCTTTGCCAATTCATTTCCAGAAAAACTGCAAAAACTATCTTAAATTAAACTCTAGCAAAGCTTTTTTTACAGTTTTTATTACAGTCGGCCAATCGCCGGCTGTTTTTTGTCGAAATAATCGAGTATGAGGATACCACGGCGTATCTTCTCGGTCCATTGCCCAACGCCAATCCGGCGAAAAGGGAATAAAAATCCAAGTAGGTTTTCCCATTGCGCCTGCCAAATGTGATACAGAAGAATCTACAGTAATAATTAGGTCTAGGTTGTCAATCACAGCAGCTGTTTCCGCAAAATCACTTAATTCTTCCGCTAGATTCAGTATACTTCCAACGGGAGCTTCCTGTATATCCGCTGCTTTTGAACCGACTTGCAAACTAACCCAATTAATTGACGGAACTGTAAATAAATCTTTAAATAAAGAAAAAGGAATCGAACGATTATGATCATTATCATGATTAGGGTTTCCCGCCCAAACAATACCAACCCTTAACCGCTTTCCTACCGGAAGAACATTTTGTAGGCGGATTCGCCACTGTTCCCTTAAAGAAGGCATAGACTGAATATAGGGTGATCTAAAACTAACTTGATCAAAAGGAATTGAGAACTCATAGGGCAGACTTAACAACGGACAAGCAAAATCATAGTTTCCCGGCGGATAGTTACTGCCAGCATAAATAGTAAACTGATCTTGCGTCCCAGCTAAAAGACGCTTGATAGGTGTTTGCACCCATACAGTTGTATGCTTGGCCTTAGCTGCCACTAAATAGGCAAAACGAATAAATTGCAGCGTATCACCAAACCCCTGATCAAAATAAATTAAAATACTTTTGTCAGATAAGTCCTCCCCATGCCAGCGGGGTAATTTCGGATCAAAAGATTCGCCAATTAGATAACGAATCTCAAAATTTTTCCAACCACGTTCATAATCGCCTCGCAACAAATAAATAATGGCTAAGGAGCATTTCGCAATCAAGCAAGCGGGGTTCAGAGTAATCGCTTTTTCATAGAAAGCCTCCGCTTCATCAAGTTGATTCATATATCGACAGAGATTTCCCAAATTATGATGTACTTCTGAACAATTCTCATTTAATGACAGAGCCTTCAAAAAGCATGTCTTAGCCTCATCAACTCGATTCTGGTCTTTTAAAACAATTCCCAGATTATTGTATCCTTCCAAATAATCGGGCTGAAGCTCAATTGCCCGCAATAAACAAGCTTCAGCCTCAGCAAGCCCATGTGTTTCCTTAAGAGCCATTCCTAAATTGCCATAGGCTTCAGCATACTCTTTATTTTGTTCAATTGCTTGACAGAAAAAAGAAATTGCATCACCTAAATTTTTCATTTCTGCTAAAACAATTCCTAGAGCATTGCAAGCTTCAGGAAATTCAGGCTGTAAAAGCAATGCCTGGCGAAGCAAGGCCTCGGCCTCAGGTAGCCGCTTCTGCTCTTTTACCGCTAAAGCCATTTTCAAATGCGCGTCAGCATGGTTAGGATCAATTTGAATCACTCGAAAAAAACTCAGTTCGGCTTTTTCCCATTGTCCGGCTCGATACTGCAGATTGCCCAAAGAAAGCAGATTGAAAATTTGTTTAGGATCTTGCTTATCAGACTCTTGAAACGCCCGTTCCGCTTCTTCTAGACGCTCAAGCTTTTCCAATACAGCGCCTTTTAACGTGTGAATTTCATGCAACTGCGGCGCCATGGTCAAAAGAATGTCAAAGACGGCAAGCGCTTCCTCAAGTTCGCCAATTCCATAATACAGCAATCCTAAGTTATAATAAGCGTCTATATAATCGTCTTGAATTTGGATTGCCCTTTGAAAAGCCGCTTTTGCCCCTTTTATATCCTCTTGTTCTGTCTTCAATATACCTAAATTGTTATAGGCTGGAGCATACTTTGGCATCAGTTTTAGCGCAGTAAGAAAATACTCCTCCGCTTCTTCGTAGCATTTTAGGTTCTTCAAAACAAGGCCTAATTTATCATAAGCTTCATAGGACTGAGGGTTTTCTTCGATAGCTTTTGAAAAAGCTGTCTTTGCTTCATGCCACTTAGCATCTTTGGCTTTTTCCATCCCAAGTGCTAAATATACTTGTTCGTTCATGACAGTTCCTTTCCGGTTATTTCGCAAGTTCCTGTTGCAACGTTTTTCGTACCGCGCCGCTGCCTTCAATCATCGCAGCAAAATATTCTTCAATTTTATTGCCGAGGCCTGCCTCATATAGATTAATGCCAAACAAGTCTTCATTGCTTAAGATGGGTGCAAGAGCTTCATGAATTTTTAAGCAGTCAGTATCTCCTAGCTTTACTTGCTGCAAATAAGCAGTCAATTTTTCCGCTAAGGGGTCGGGGCTAAGCTCAAAAGGCTTCCCTTGGTCATCAATAGCAAGCAAGTAGCGACACCAACCGGCAATAGCTAAAGGAATAAACCGCAAGTCTTCTGGCCGTAAAGAATCACTTTTTTGATAAGCTTTGATGGTTTCACCAAATCGCACACCAACTTTTTGCGAAGTATCTGTAGCAATCCGCTGTGGTGTATCAGGAATGTAGGGATTCGGCAAACGCACCTCTAGTACTTCCTGAATAAAAGACAGCGGCTTTAGAATTTCCGGATCTACTACTACAGGCATGCCCTCATCATATCCTATTTTTTCAACCAGTTGCTTTAGCTCCGGATCTTTCATTTCATCGGCAATCAAAGTATAACCAAGCAAACAGCCAAAAACAGCGAGAGCCGTATGCAGAGGATTAAGGCAAGTTGTAACCTTCATTTTTTCAACTTTCTCTACAGTCTGTCGATCAGTAAATAAAACACCGACATCTTCTAAAGGCATGCGCCCATTGGGAAAATGATCTTCGATCACTAAGTATTGTGGACCTTCAGCATTTACAAAGGGAGCAATAAAAGTATTCTTCTTCGTACGAATCAGTTCCGTATCGCCAAAGCCGCAGTCATGGAGCTTTTTCTGAACTATTTCGGAAGGCCGTGGCGTAATTTTATCAATCATCGTCCAGGGAAAAGCGACCTTTTGGCGATTTTGCAAATAAGTAACAAACTGACTTGGTACAAATCCTTGTTTTTCCCATGCCTGCGCAAATGTTAATACTGCTTCCGCTAATTTATCGCCGTTATGCGAGCAGTTATCCATACTTACAAAAGCAAGGGGTAACTCACCTTGTTTATAGCGCGCTAAAGCAAGGGCAGCCACTTTGGCCATAACATGAACAGGCGCCTTAGGTCCGTTTTGCATATCTTGCAAAACTTCCGACAAATAGCTTCCCGATAAATCCGTTAGTTGATACCCTTTTTCGGTAATCGTAAAACTTACCATTTGTAAAGATGGATTTTGAAAAATCTCGCATAATCTCTGCCAATCAGTTGGGCGAGATGAATCTCCTAACAGGCCTTCGGCTACACTGGCAATCACTTTCTTGTCGAGACTGCCATCAGCATGCATCACCGCCAGTAAGCTTAGATTCTCATAAGGTTCATAAACCTTTTCGATAATTTCCAAATCATAAGTTGATACAGCCACAATTCCAGTATCAACCTTTCCGTCATTTAACAATTCTTGATGAATCGCAGCTAAAAAAGCGCGAAAAATATTACCGCCGCCGAAGTGTACCCAATTTGGTCTTTCTTTTGTATTAGTTCGCATTTTAGCATCATCAAAAGCAATTGTTTCAATCCCAGCCTGCTGCCAAGACTCTTTATCGCTTAATGCTGCTCTTCGTAAATGTAACATTTTTTAGCCCCTCTCTGATGTTCGTGCAAAATGTAAATACAAACTCGTTTTTACTGATCTTATATAATTTTGCGAAAAAACCGTCATTTTCCTGTTTTCTCCTCAGAAAAAAATTAAGGACCACAAGCGCGAAAAATTTCTCGCTTGCGGCCCTTATTGCAAAGCTTTAATTTTGTCTATTTTTTTTCCATAGAGTTTGTACCGAAAACAATTCACTGCCTGAAAGCGCCAAAGCAACCGCACCAATCAACAAAGTCAGTTCAAATTCATAACCGCCAACCAAACCAGCTTGCGCTTTCACCGTAGCGATAGCGCCAACCATAACCGCTGCAATGCCAGCAGCTGCCAGCCGCGTGAAGATTCCCAGCAGTAGGAACAACCCACCAAGCGTTTCTATCGTCACAACAAAGTAGATTAAAAATCCTGGCAATCCTAGGGAAGCAAAAAATTTTGCGACTTGCTCAAACCCATTTATTTTCTGCCAGCCATGGGCTAAGAAAATAATGCCTAAAGTAAGACGGAGCAATAGAAGACTCCATTCATAGTATCGTTTTTCCATCATAGTAAGTTCCCCCTATTTTCTTTCTATCTTCTTAGTCATAGAAAGCTAATAAAAAGATACGGGGAAACCAATAGGATATTAAAATTTATTTTCCATTAGGAATCGATAGCAAGTATAGGATTGTATTATTACAAATATACTTGCTCTTTAATCTCGCAACAGAACGGCTTCACAGTCAGACTGAGCAATTTGCAAAAAGTCAAAAACGCCTTCCTCCAAAGGAGTTTTCATTGATGGCGCAATTAGTTTCCAAGCATAATAATTGGCCAAATGAACGGCGCTTACGGCTTCGCGATCGATAACGGCACTATGAAGTGGCTGATGATGAAATAAAGCACACTCTACAATAGGATAAGGAATTCCCCACCAATCAAGCAAATAGCCGCCCATCTCTTCATGAGTAACACCAAGACGCTCTTTCTCAAGTTCTGTTAAAACAAGCGTATCTGTTTGTAAAGCGTCTTTCAACACTTCTTGGTAGTCATTCGCGAAATAATGGATGTATAAAACGAGGCCTAAGTTATGTAAAAGTCCAGCTGTTGATAAGTTGTCAGGCATTTTCTTTTGGAGTAATTCTCGATAGATTTTACTCATAAAGCGATTGGTCAGATTAGCATGTCTTGTCAATTCTTCTACCGAAAAAGGCGGTATTGATAAATCAACGAGTTTAAAGAGACTGCAAGAAAGCACAATTGATTTGACAATAGAGAGACCTAAATAGTTAATGGCCTGTAAAACAGAAGCTGTTTTTACGTTATAAAACGCTGAATTTACGACTCGTAAAATAGCTGCTGTAACGGCAGGATCTGTTTCAATCACTTTGGCAATCGCACTTGCTTCGGCATCTTTGGCAATTAGCTCGCCTACAGCATCATAGATTCCCGTGACAACAGCGAGATTTTCCAGTCCATTGACAAGATTCAGCAAAATAGGATTCCGATAAATTTTACGAGCTGTAAAAATTTGCTCAATCTTCTTCTTCAAATCCTCGCCATTCCACGGTTTAAACAAATATAAACTATTGGATCCATCAATGAGACTATCAAGAATTTCCTTTTCATCGGCATAACCGCTTAAAACTAACCTCGTGGTAGCTGGATAGAGCGCTTTGACTTTTTTTAAAAACTGGTGTCCATCCATACCTGGCATGCGCATGTCGGAGACAACAATATCAATAGGATTTTCTTTTAAAATATCTAATCCTTCTTCGCCGCTTTCGGCTACGAACAACTCGTAATCTGTATCAAAAAAGAGCCGCTCAATGGCTTTCAGTATTGATTTTTCATCATCTACAAATAAAATACGATCTTCCATCTTCTTTTTGTCCCCCTCTTTCCCTTTTCTCGCTTATGAAACCACTTCATCTATATTTCTTTCTCCATAGGGAATTTTTATAAAAAATGAAGCACCATGGCCGAGCTGGCTCTCCACTAAAAATTGTCCGCCATGTTTATTAATAATGCCATAAGCAATACTAAGGCCAAGACCAGTACCACTGCCTACTTCTTTGGTCGTAAAAAAGGGATCAAAGATTCGAGTCAAATACTCCGGTGGAATGCCAGGACCATCATCAGTAATTTTACATACGGCAAAAACATCCTCTACATACGTTTCCACCGTAATTTTTCCCATGCCCTCTTTGTGTTGACTTTTGATCGCATGAGACGCATTAACAAGAATATTCATCAATACCTGAGCAATCTGCCCTTTATCGCATTTTATTTCAGGTAAATCTTGCATGTTCTTCGCTACTTCCGCCGTATATTTTACTTCGTTTTTAGTAATCAACAGTGCTTCTTCTACAATCTGATTCATATCATGCATGGCAATTTCATCTTCTAAGCCTGTCCGGGCAAAATTCCGCAAACTCCGAACGATTTTAGCCACACGATTCACACCATCTTGCGATTCGGCAATCGTCGGACCAAAATCAGCTAATACTCGAGTGATTTTATGACTTTTCTCGCCTTCACGCAAAGATGGAATTACCTCAAGCAACTGCTCCTTGGTGCTTTGCTCATCAGCAGCGAAATCAACAAAGGAGCGATAAAGTTCGATAACTTCCTGAATACGAGTAAGATATTTCGCCATAATCTCCAGATTACTGCTGACAAATCCAATCGGATTATTGATTTCATGAGCCACTCCCGCGGCAATTTCCCCCAGAGAAGCTAGCTTCTCTGACTGAATCAAATGAAACTGCGCTTCTTTCAGTTTCTGGGTTACCGCTTGCAGCTCTTGATATTGCTGAGACATTTGATCAAACATATCACGCAACATGAGAATTCGTTTTCGCGCCTCTACGGCAGCTCTCATCCTTGTGGTAAATTCAATAACGTCAATTGGCTTTCCAATATAATCATTGGCCCCATATTCAAAACAAGTCCGAAAACTTTCTTTATCGGTTAATCCTGTAAACATAATAATTTGAATATCCTTATATTCATCATGGCGACGAATCTGCTGTAAAAGTTCCATACCATTCAACTTAGGCATAACAATATCAAGTAAAATAATATCAATTTCCTGATCCCGCAACAAATCTATGACAGTTTCAGGAAGTTTGCAAGTTAGAACATCACTGCCTGGAATGTGCGCCTCAATTAAATCCTTAGCTAAGGTAAGATTGAAGCGTTCATCATCAACAACTAACATTTTCATCGTCATCACCGACTTTCTTATGTTAATTCTTATTCTTGCTCCGTTTGTTTTAGCGGCAATTCCAGCAAAAATTGCGTACCTTCATTCAGTTTACTTGTAAATGAAATTTTACCATGATGTTTATTCACAATAATATCGTAAGAAATACTAAGCCCAAGCCCTGTACCGCTACCAACAGGCTTTGTCGTAAAAAAGGGATTAAAAATATCTTGGCCAATTTCCTCGGGTATCCCGCTACCATTATCACGAATCGAACAGCAAACAAAAGAATCGCGTACATATGTCTCGATTACGATTTTCCCCCAAGGTATGCTTTCCCCTTCTTTCATAGTAATTGCTTGGGCGGCATTTAGCAGCAGATTTAACAATACTTGATTAATCTGCCCTCCCACAGCTTGAATCAGCGGAATATCGCCTAACTGAAGGTCTACTGCCGCAATATATTTGAATTCATTTCGGCAAACAACTAGTGAGCTTTGAATTCCTTCATTTAAGTCATAAGCTTCCCAACTACCGCTTTGATCACTACGTGAAAAGGCTCGTAAGGCTTTAACAATGCTGCCAACCCGCTGAAGCCCTTCCAGGCTCTCCGAAAAAGCCGGTTCAATATCTGTTAAAATGTAATCAATTTTCTTCTTTTTCATTAAGGTGCTCAAGTTTTGTAAGGACTGCTTCAGTCTTTCAGGATCCTGATTTCCCGCTTCTTCTGCTACCTTTTTTAAAGCAGCAATCATTTCAATAAGGCGTTTTGTATATTCTTCAAGGGTTTCGTAGTTGCTAAGTACAAATCCTAAGGGATTATTAATTTCATGAGCAATTCCAGCTGCTAGCTGGCCTATCGAAGCCATTTTTTCCTGATGAAGAATTTGCGATTGCGCATTTTTCAATTCACTGTAGGCATTTTCCAGTTCCACATTTTTGACTTTCAGTTCGCCTTCGGCAGCTTCCCGATCATGGACTTCCTTTTGTAATTCAGTGTTGATTTCAAGCAATTCCTGGTTTTTCCCCGTAAGTTGTCCATTGACAGTAAAAAGCTGTTTCGTCCGCTCCTTCACCTTCTCTTCTAGCTCGTCACGAGCGGCAGCCAAATACATTTCTGTCCGCTTTTGCCGCCGTATCACTAAGAGCAGTAGACAAATAAACAACAAAAGAATAAAAGTAAGCGCGCCAACGACCTGATAGTAAGCGATGATTCTTTCATGTAAGCTTGCCAAAACCTCCTCTTCGGCAATCCCCACTACAACAGCCAAAGGATAATCTGGCAATACATGATAACTGTAAATACGCTTCACAGGATCAAGGGCTCCTTCGCCAATAAAAGACCCGGACTCTTGTGTTTGAATTTGTTGCAACAAAGCACTTCCCGTTAAATCTTGCCCTGCAGTATGATCTTCGCCAGCCTGCCTAGCTCTGACAATCCCGTCAAAACCTACAAGGGCAATCGATGATTTATCACCTAAATGAACCTGACGGTAAAAGTTCGTAAAGTAATTTAAATCAACGGAAACGATAACTACCCCGCCAAAAGATTTATCGGGCTTATTAATACGCCGTGTCATTTGTATCGACCATTTACCGGAAGATCGGCCAAGAACAGGTTTGCTAATGAATAATTGATTCGTATCTGCTTTTTGATGCACAAAAAAATGTTCCCGATCTTTTAAATTAGAGGGCACAAAAGGCACTTGGCTGCTTAATAATAAATCACCATTCTCGCCAGCAATGCTCAATAATACAAAGGGCTGATTGGTCAACCGACCCTCATTAATATAACGAGGAATGCTAATGATCGCCCCATCTGTTTCATATTGATATTTTAAAAACAACACTGTTTGATCGGCACTGCGAATCGTCCGAAGTGAATGTTCCTCAAAGGCGCGGGCAAAATTGCTTGTTTCTTTTATAGCCTGCTCAATCTCAATTTGTTGTTCCGCCCGTATTTTATAATAAAGCCCGCCCCAAACTAAGGAAAGTAAGAGAAACGCAAATAATAGAATGACTAATGTGCTTCTCTGCCATAGCCATCGTTGCCAAGAAACAGTACTTGCGTTCATCTTACAAACCTCCCTTATCTATAAGCAAAACACTATACTTCTTTTTCCGTTTTAATTCGACATATTTTTCCACTCTCCTGTCTATCAAATCAAATAACTGAATTTTCCCAAGAAAAATGCAGCTGCCTTATTGTGCAGCTGCATAAGTCTTATTATATTTGATAATCATAAACAGGATAATGAGAACGTACTGCTTTACCGGCGCAACGACTTAGAATTTTGCCGTCAGCAAAAACAATCTGTCCATCGAGCAAAACATAATCAATCCCTTCCGGCCAGGCATCGGGTCTTCCAAAATCAGCTTTATCGCAAATCGTGCGAATATCAAAAATCGTAATATCAGCATCCATGCCCTCCTGCAGCCTACCTTTATAAGTAAGGCCCAACGTCTCAGCAGGTAAATACGTGGCTTTGCGCAACGCTTCAAGTAAGCTCAACTCGTAATTTTCACGCACAAGCTTACGCAAATAACGCGGGAAGCTACCGGCAATCTGGGGATGGCCCTCGCCTTTAGCATAAGGGCCAGTATCGGTGGATGGCATAGCAAAAGGATGACGCAAAGCCTCATAAATTTCTTCTTCAATACCTGTAAGAACAACTACAGAAGCCCCTGGATCTACATTACGCAATTCTTCATAAATAGCGGGCGTCAATCGTTGACCGTTATATTTTCCGGTAACTACAAGAATATCTTCCAATCCCCAGCCATTTAACGCCATGGACTCTTCATTAAATAATACAGCTCCAATGTGCGTCGCCCACTGTGTATACATACCGCTGTCAAAACGAATGTCAATCCCGCTAGCGCGCGCTTGGTTAATAAGCGCCAATGCCTCTGCTACCATACCGGTACCATATTGATATACTAAATGAGACACCTGAATTCTCGCTCCAGTTTGCCGTGCAATTTGGATCGCTTCCACTAAAGAAAACATATCAATGGCAGTAATCATTCTTGTGTCAATTGATATAACCCGCCCATAGCGAGCGGCAATTTGGCTCAAACGTATAACTTCTGCCTCAGATGTCCCCGGCGCATAGGCTAGCCCGAGTGACAAGCCGCAAGCCCCTTCAATAAAAGCTCGTTCTACAAAGAGTTCCATTTGCTGTAGCTGCTCTTCCGTAGCTGGCTGCAAAGGATCCAATGCTCCGACAGCTTTTCGCAAACTAATCGAATGACCAATCATTTCCGCTTGATGAAGAATAAACCCCTGCTTTTCTTGCGCGGAAAAAAACGCTTCTATATCAAGCGGGCCAAGTCCACAATTACCGCCAATCGTTGTTGTAATTCCTTGCCGCAAAGATAATTCACCGCAATAATCGTCAAGATCTACATGCCCATGAATATCAATAAATCCTGGAGAAACAATCCGCCCTGCCACAGGGAGAACCTCGCGTCCTTGTAATTCTTCTGATGTAATTGCCGCAATTTTCCCGTTGAAAATTCCTATATTGCCACGTCGTCGCATCCCTCTTTCAGGATCAATAAGCAAACCATCGCTAATTACGATGTCATAGATCATGGTGGCCGCCTTTCTTTCTACGATAATGAATCAAGTTTGTTTCATTATACCGTGGTTTTAATCTAAATACCATCGCCATCAAGTCCTGCCAACGCAGTAAAACGTTGTTTTTCAGTCCGATCAATCTGGACGACTTTCCCTGTTTTCACTACGATAGTAACCTGGCCATACTCAATTCCTTCACAGGCTTCTTCCAGCCCCTTGCGCACCGCTTTAAACTCCTTACTACGTTCACTATTTTTACGAAATGAGCCTAACGATTCATCAGGACGAATTTTTTCATTGCGTTCAATCTGAATCAAACGGAAATTCTGCCAAGTGAGTGTAAGATGTCCATGATACACTTGTTGCAAAATAGCTAAAATCTGGTCCAGTTGCTTTACCGAAATTTGATTTTGTTTTTCTAGCATACTGTTTTCTCTCCCTTAGACTAAAAAATAAAACGTAAGAGCCCATTTGAAAGAAGCTCTTACGTTTCTGCGCTTCTCTCATCGTTCAGGAAAATTCCTGCTGGAATTGGCACCTTGCTAAAAAGCCGGTTGCCGGGCGTCATCGGGCCAGTCCCTCGACCACTCTAGATAAGAGTTTATTCGGTAATTTATATCATTTTCTCAATTCTGTTGCAGCAAAGCATTCATACTGCCTGTTTGATAGCCGTTAAGATCAATTGTTATAAAAGTAAAGCCAAGACGCCTAAACTCGACTACAATTTGCTCTCGTACTTTATCCTGACATAAACTGGGGATCCATTCCGCTTGGACTTCAATGCGAGCTACCTGCCCATGGTGACGCACTCGTACTGAACCAGAACAAAACTTTCTGATATACTCTTCGGCTTGCTCTATTTGTCCAAGCTTTTCCTCGGTTATCGCTTCGCCATAAGCCACCCGAGACGACAAACAAGCGGCGCTTGGTTTATTCCAGGTTGCCAGCCCCCACTTTTTCGAAAGTTGACGAATTTCTTTTTTGGTGAAACCAGCTTCTAGCAAAGGCGATGCGACTTGATCCAATTCTGAAACAGCTTGTATGCCCGGTCGATAGTCGCCGAGGTCATCTTGATTGGATCCTTCGAGTACCCATTGAAACTCATGTTGTCTAGCCCACGATACCAACGCAGAAAACCGCAGTGTTTTACAATGATAGCAGCGATCTGCGTCATTTTCTCTAAAGTCAGGGCTAGCGAGTTCATCGATTGGCAGCAACTCGTGACGAATGCCAATTTCTTTGGCTACCGCTATAGCAGCAGTTTTTTCGCTTTGCGGCAAGGTTGCTGAGTAAGCAGTAACTGCAAGAGCTTTTTCACCTAATATTTTATAAGCGGCGGCGGCTAAAAAAGTACTGTCGACTCCACCAGAAAAACCGATGACTACACTTTCATAACTACGAAGCATTATTTCAAGCTTCGCCAGCTTATCAGATAGAGTATTCATCACAATCCCCCCGTTCATTTAAATAAAACAACAAAAAAAGGCCACTGCACCTTATTTTTCAAAAGATACAATGAGCCTTCAGTATTTCTGATCAGCTACTTAGCGTATTTGTTTTAATATAAAATAGCATGGAACTACAACTCTGTCAATGAAAATTTCTCGATATGGGAAATTTTTACTTGCCATTTTGTTGGGAATTTCGCAAAATAATAGAGTACAGAATCACCATACTTTTAGGAGGCTTTACCGTGACACAGGAAATTAAAGCAAAAGAAACGCGCGAATTTCAAACTGAAACGAAACAACTTCTCGATTTAATGATCCATTCCATCTATACAAACAAAGAGATTTTTTTGCGTGAATTGGTCTCCAATGCCTCGGATGCCATTGATAAAGTTCGGTTTGCATCGTTAACCGATCAGAATTTACTAGAAGGAAATGATACCTTTGAAATTCTGCTATCCCCTGATGAAAGTACAAAAACATTAACGATTTCTGACAATGGCATGGGCATGACCTATGACGAAGTCATCGCCACGATCGGTACAATTGCTCAATCAGGTACAAAGGCCTTTTTAGCTAAAATGAAAGAATCAGGCACAAATTCTGATACAGAGCTGATTGGCCAATTTGGTGTCGGCTTTTATTCCGCCTTTATGGTTGCCCAAAAAGTCACGCTTCTGACACGAGCTCCCGGACAAGAAAAGGGTGTAAAATGGGAATCAGCAGGCGACGGAACTTATACGATTGAGGAATTTGACAAAGACACTCGCGGCACTACCATTATTTTAACGCTTCATGACGCCTTCTGCGGCAAAGAAGCTGGCGAGGAAAATTTCCTAGAACGCTATACACTGCAAAATCTCATCAAGAAATATTCCGATTATATTCGCTATCCTATAAAGATGAATTTCATCCACAAAGAAAAACCGCTTGATAACGAAGGAAAAGTTATCGAGGATGCCCCAGAAACAGAATCAGTAGAAGTGCGGACTTTAAATTCTATGACACCGCTTTGGTCGCGTAATAAAAGTGAAATTACCCAAGAAGAATATCAAAAATTCTATCAAAGTCAGTTCCATGATTGGGAAGAACCGCTAGAAGTCATTCACTCTCGTGTTGAAGGAGCTGTCGAATATACCACTTTGCTCTTTATCCCGGCTCATGCACCTTTCGATTTTTATGAACGTGACGCAGCTTCAAAAATCTCCTTGTATTCCAAACATGTTTTTGTTATGGAAAACTGCAAAGACTTGCTGCCGCCTTACCTTCGCTTTGTTTGCGGTCTCGTTGATTCACCGGACTTTTCCTTAAATATTTCCCGGGAATTATTACAGCATAGCAAGCAGCTTAAATTGATTGGCAAAAATTTGGAGAAAAGCGTACTCAAATCATTAGAACGCCTCCTACATAATGATCGCCCTAAATACGAGAAATTTTGGAAAGAATTCGGCACTGCTTTAAAAGCCGGTATTTATTCCGATTTTTCCAGCCGGGAAAAATTGCAAGATCTTTTGCTATTCCCTTCTTCCAAGAATAAAGATGAGCTCACCACTTTAGCTGATTATATTAGCCGTATGCCAGAGAAACAAAAAGCTATTTATTACGCTACAGGAAAAGATTATGATACAATTGACAAATTACCTCAGCTAGAACTGCTGAAAGAAAAGGGATTGGAAATTTTATATCTCTTTGATCGCGTCGATGAATTTGCCATTGAAGCGTTACGTGAATATAAAGAAAAACACTTTCATTCCGCAAGTCGCGGTGACTTAGATTTAGCAGATATTGATTCACCGGAAACTCAACAAGATACGAAAGAGCTCGCGAAGGAAAATGAAGCGCTTATTAAAGCGATTAAGGACCAGCTCGGTGACAAAGTCACCGAAGTAAAAATCAGCACTCGCTTAAAATCAAGTGCTGTATGCCTTGTCAGCAGTGATCAAGGAATCAGCTTATCGATGGAACATATCTTGTCTGAAATGAACCGGACTATGATGAAAGCAAGCCGCATTTTAGAATTAAATCCGCAGCATGCTTTATTTAACGTTTTAAAAGATCTCTACGAAACAGATGCTTCTTCGGAGCAGTTTGCTGATTATTGCCGACTTCTCTATGATCAGGCTCTCTTGATTGAAGGTCTATCCCCAGAAGATCCGATTGGATTTGCCAATAAACTAGCTGAACTTATGGCAAAAACCGTAAAATAAGTATAGGATTGTCTAACAAAGACTTGATTGTGTAAAAACAGTCAAGTCTTTTTCTTTTTAACAGCAGGAATTTCTTTAACTAATTAGAATAATCTAAATTAAATACAAATTTAGAGAGGGATGGTTACGATGTCCATTAGCAAGTGTTACGTATTTGTAAGCTACAAAGACAATCCGAAGCAAAGTCCCTGTATCTATCTAGAAAATATGAAAAGTGCCGTGCAACTCTATCAGAATCTAATTGATAGCGGCGAACACCAAAATCACAAACTTGATTATTTAACCTGCGGTTATGAGTTTTGTACCGACCAAGGTCGAACCGGCGTACGAGACATTACCTCTTACGCCTTCTCCTAACCCGTTGAAACTATAAAAAGCTAAACTCCTGCCGCTTAGAATAGCCGCAGGAGTTTATTTTAGCCCTCCTTGCTCATAGACATAATTCGCCTAGTACAGTATAATTATTTTTAAAGTTTTACTTTTCTCTTTGCAAATAAAGATGCCGTAGAGGCAGTAAAGGACTCGCTGCACAATGGCCCTATATAAATATTTTTTTCTTTTCTGGCTTTTCCTTTTTCCCAGCACTCTTATGCTTTATGAAACTGGCTTTCTTTCGGAAAGCCTTTTTGCCATTCAACATGCCCATATCGCTGGCGTGCTTCTTGTTGATCTTTTCGCTGGCTTTATTGCCTATACAGCCTACCAGAATGCCCTAAGGCGTCAAAATCGTTTTCTCGCTTGCACAACCCTTGCCTATGGCGGCTTTACGCTGCTTTATACCGTTTATAGCGGCGCCCTATTGCTCCTTGAACCATTTCCCTTTTCCTTTCTGATCTTTGCGCCAGTTGCGCGAATTATTCTATCTTGTTATTTACTCTTAGGGCTTTTTTATTTAAAAGACCGCAATAATCTAACGCTCTTTCACTGGAAAAAACACTGCATTGTTCTAATCATACTTACAGCTATTCTCCTCACCTTTGCTGCCTCTTGCACGTTCTCTGTTACATTATTGCGGCAAGGTCTGGAACTATTAGCTCTGGTAATTTCATTTACAGCTACCATAAGACTATATCTTATGCCGAAAAAAGCCACTGTGCTTACGTATCACCTGTGGGCTCAATTTATTTTTACCCAATCTTCCTTTGCTTTTCTCATCGGATATCCCTGGAATCTTTCTTGGTGGATAGGACAATTACTTGTTTTGACAGGTTTTATTATGATGGGTTTTGCTATTCTGCAAAACTATGCCGCTGTTGGCAGCCTAAAACGCGTCTATGATCCTAATCTATTAGAACATTTAATGGATCAGATTATCGACAGTTCGCCTGTCGGCATTCTCCTTGTAGATTCTGAGCTGGAAATTATCCGCCGCAACGCCGCTAGTGAAGAAATGCTCGCCTGGGCCCAGCCTGACTGCAATATAGCAGAACTTTTGCAAACCTTGCAGATCAACCTAACCGAATTAAATATTTCGTCACAACAAGATACTTGTCTTTTTGCCTCATTAACCAAGCAAGTTGGCAAGAATGAACAGTCGCTTGATGCAAAAGTCTGCCGTCTTGACGATCCTACTATTGATGGGTATCTTATTACTTTAATTGATATGACAACCTATTATAAAGCGCAACAAAAAATAAACTACCTAGCAAAACATGATACCTTAACAGACTTGCCGAATCGCACAGAATTTCTCGAAAAACTGGCAGAGGAACTTACGGAAGTACAAAAAAACAATCAGCTGCTTGCTGTAATGTTTATCGATCTTGACGGCTTTAAACAGATTAATGATACGTTAGGTCATTCTATTGGGGATTTTGTTTTAAAAATTATTGCGACAAGATTACGGCAATCCTTTAAGGCCAGAGATACGATCGCGCGTTTAGGCGGCGATGAGTTTACCGCCATCGTACCTGGGATCTCCACTTGGCTTGATGCTGGCACCATTGCTGAACGCATTCTGATTGCCTTAGAAAAACCGGTTGTATTAGAAGGTCAATCCTTTTTCTTATCAGCAAGTATTGGCATCAGTCTCTATCCACTCCACGGCGCCACCGTAGAAGACTTAATTACCAAAGCCGATCAGGCTATGTACCAAATAAAAAAGCACGGCAAAAATGGCTATATTTTTGCCGATGTGGAAATAAAATCAGATTAGAACTTTCTAAAGAAAAATCCGCTAACAAGGTCCTGAACACTCAGACCTCATTGGCGGATTTCTCTCTTTTTCATGATCCTATTGGGAACTTTTTCCCCTTGTTAAAAAAGCCTGGGCCTCCCCTACTGGCAATGGCTTACTAAATAAGTATCCTTGCGCAGCATCACACTCATATTGTGCTAAAAGAGCTAGCTGATCCTTAGTTTCCACACCTTCAGCTACCGTCTTCATGTTTAATAAGTGAGCGAGGCGAATAATAATATGAGTAAACTCACGATCCTCTTGATTCTCAATAATTCCATCCACAAAGGATTTATCAATCTTAACTACATCTATTGGTAAATCCTTAAGATACTTCAACGACGAATAGCCTGTACCAAAATCATCTAAGTAAATTAAAATACCCTTTTCCTTTAATTTCTTCAATTTAGCCACATTGTCGTCGAAAGACTGCATCAAAATACTCTCTGTAATCTCAAGTCCGAGTAATTCTGGCGGAATTGAGTAAAGATCAATTGCTTCCTGAACTAAGTCCACAAAATCAGGCTGCATCAGTTGAACAGCGGAGATATTTACTGTCACAACAACTTGTTGTTCACCTTGCAGCATTAAGTCCCTTAAGAAAGAACACGCCTGCCCCAAAATTTCATAGCCTAGCGCTAAAATAAGCCCTGTTTCTTCCGCCAAAGGAATAAAGTCATTAGGCGCTACAAATCCATGCTGCGGACTGTGCCAACGAGCAAAAGCCTCAAATCGGTTAATTTTTTGGGTCTTAAGATCAAAAATCGGCTGATACCAGGCAAAAATTTCACCGCTGGCGATAGCCGCCCGTAAATCAGTTTCCAGCAACGCTTTCTTTTGAATCGCCGCTTCCATGGCATAATCAAAAAAAGCATATTGATTTTTCCCTTTATTTTTAGCCTGATACATTGCTAAATCAGCATTTTTCAGCAAAGCCTCCTGACTTTGACCATTGCTAGGATAAAATGCAATTCCTATACTAATTGTTAAATGAATTTGTTTATCGGCTACACGCAAAGGTTCTGCAAATAGGTCGGCAATCTCTTGGGCAAAATCGGCGGCAAGCTGCGGTTCTTCCATGCCTTCCATAAGCAAGACAAACTCATCACCGCCCATTCGGGCAAGAAAAGCCTCCTCCTTTTCTCGCTTTAGCACATCCGCAAAAGCAATTAGCAGTTGATCGCCAAAGGTATGACCAAATAAATCATTTACCGTTTTAAAATTATCGATATCGAGGAAAAAAAGACAGCCTCGCTTTCTCTCGGCCTGACAATGCACAAACAAAGCTGCCAATTTTTCATTTAAGGCCGAACGATTGGCTAACTTCGTCAAGTTATCATGAAACGCCATATAGTGAATGACAGCTTCATTTCTTTTTCGATCGCTTACATCCGTCAATGATCCAGCAGCCCGAACCGGCGTTCCCGCCTCATCTAGCAGGACTTTGCCACGAATCAAAAGCCATTTTGCCATAGTGCTAAAGAAAATTTCTTTTTCAAAAGAAAAGTGCGTTTTACCTAAAGCGATCAGATTCTCTAATTTGTTCAAAAGACTGTCGTGGGTTTCTTCTTGCCGCAGGACAGTAGGAAGATCGGAAACACTGTAGGACTCTTGCCATTCGATCTCCAAAATTCTACTACCGCGCTTCGAAAGATAAATCTGACCTGTAACTAAATCCCAATCCCACAATCCGTCATTAGCACCTGCCAACGAGAGCTTATACCGTTCTTCACTCTTTTTCAAAGCAGCCTGAACTGACTCTAGCTGCTGATAACGATAATGAAGTTCATCTTGTGATGCGTAAATTTCCTCATACAGAGCGCCTAATTCTTCATTTTTTTGCTTTAAGTCAAGTTCTGCCGCTTTCCGTTGGCGAATATTACTACTAAGAGCGAGAATATACACAATAAGAAATATAAAAATAATGGCTATCGACCATACGATTGTTTTATTTTCTTCATAAACAGCTAGGGGATTATGCAGCAAAATACTGCCTTGTGGCACTCGTCCTAAGCTCAAATTATGCCGAACAAGCTGATTATAGTCTACCATAGTCACAGTTGTCCCCACAGCTAGTGGAGAAATCGTATCAGGATCTTCTCCTTGTAAAATACGAATAGCCAGTTTCGCTGCGGCTTCTCCCTGTAACTTACCACTCACAGTGCTCCCGCCCAAAGCCCCGTCTCCTATATTGAAGTCATAAGTCACATATAAAGGTGCGTTACTTTGCTCTGCATAAAGCCGAACGTATTTTTCCGGCGCACGAATCATTCCAGCGCCATCACTTACATAGCTCGTCACAAGAACGGCAGCATTAGCTGGCAGAGTACGCAATCGCTCAACTACTTCCGCTTCCGAGAGCGAACTAAAATCTTCCAAAATTAAATCAGGCCGTATTTTACGAGCCACTTCCGTTATAATTTGTTTCGACGCAAGACCTGTTTCGGTTTGATCAGAAAGTAACACGAGCTTCTGCAAAAAAGGATTTAACGTAAGCATTAGATCTAGATTTCCTTGCGCGTCGATTTGTTCAAACACGCCAGTTATATTACGTGTTTTTCCAATAATGGCCTGAGCTGATTCTGGAAAGACGCCAGAAAACACAATAGGCGCATTTGAAAAAAGTTCTTGTCGATAACGCAAGGCAAATTTCAATGCGGCATCGTCAGTTGCAAAAACAAGGTTTACTTTTGTTCGGCTGTATTTCTCCTTAAATAGAGCATAAAGAAGCGGCAAGCGATCTTCACGCGGATTATTTTTCCAGTCCAAATATTCCATACGCACATTCGCATCCTTGTCGCCTCTTTTCAGCCCCGACAAAATACCAGCTGTCTGATCATCCGTCCA
>URQW01000026.1 GCA_900550105.1 uncultured Pelosinus sp. | reverse complement strand
GGTTTTAGTACACGCGTCGAAGCAGTAGAACCAGATAAAGATTGACCCTGTTTTTCATAAGTTTCCTTTTGCACCGTCACGCCGCTCAGCCATTTATTATCACCAGACTCCCATACTTTTTGTGTATCCACTCCGTAGGTAGCAATTTTTTCTTTGCCCCAAGCAACAAGGTTGGGACGAGCTGTTTCCACAGTAGTACTGTCGACACGCTGTCCATTATAATAAAGCTTGCTCGTCCAATCGTTTTCTTTATATTCAAGCTGCACTCGCTGTTTTTGGTCATTATAGTGATAATTATTTAAAATACTACCTGTGCCTTCTTCTTTGTAGAGAACGGAATAATCATTATTATTGCGCATATAGAGTAACCGCAAGTGATCATCAAACTGATAATTCCAATTCAAATTATTTTGGACGCTTGCGCCAAAGACATCACGCATATAAACAGGCGTCTTGCTATCACGCCATAAGTATTTATAGCTGTTAGGATTTAACACATCGGAAAAAGGCTCCGATTGTTTCGTGCGGCTATACTCATACGAAATACTTGATTTTTCCGCTTGAAAAGTCACGGCAGTACCTTGACGATCACTCCCATTAGAGACACTAACAGTATTTTCCACCTTGTTTTTGGTGATAATGTTAATAACACCGCCAAAAGCTTCGCTGCCATACAGGACAGCACCGCCGCCTTTAACAATCTCAACTTTTTCTACGGAATCAACAGGAATTTGATCCAGATGATAGATTCCATTCAAATTAGCGCTCACACCGTTAATTAAAACTAAGGTGCCGCCCTCAATACCTCGGATTGTCAGCTTACTGTTCATGCCGCCCCAAGATTGTCCATGCGGTCCATAACCGTAATACGTAACTCCCGCTGTATATTTCAGCGCTTCCATTAAGTTTTTCGAACCAGTTGACTTTAATTTTTCATTGCTAATTACCGTAACATCGGCTGGCGTTTCTGTGTTTTTAGTCGTATAACGCATAGCTGTAACCACGGTTTCATCCATCGAATAATCAGACGGCGCTGCGGCAGACGCAGCAGTAATCGGTAGTGACACGCAACAGGCCATCGCCGCTAACAGAATCTTTCTTTGCAATTTTTTAGTCATCATCATTCCCCATTCACTAAAAATAAATAATCAAATCCCCTAAATTATGTCAAGCGAACTTATTCGCCGGATACGGAAATATGGCAGGTTCCCGCCTGAGCGAAAGCATCCCCGTAGACGGCCAAAGCAATTTCTTGAATTCCATATACAATGTCCTGCGAAGCATTGTAGAGATAGCCTTCACGCGGAAAATAAAGTTTTTTCTCTTTGACCGCAGGCAAGGTTTGTAGCGACGGATCTAAAAGATATTCATTACGAAAAGCTTCTATGTCAAAGTTACCGTGATCATTATAAACAGGCATAATTAAAATATCAGGATTCACCTTTAGCAAACCTTCTTTTCCTAGCGGCTCGCCATTTTTTATGCCAATTGCAGCCAGACCATTGATTACGCCAGCATAATGGCACATATCGTCAAAGGTTGAGCCAATGCCGCCATAAGTTGTCATAAGTGAAATCAAGACAACTTTTTTACGCTGATCCACGGGAATTTTATCCACTTTCACTTTAATTTCCTGTAATTTCTCATCCATCTGTTGAATGATTTGCCTGCCTTTTTCTTCTTCGCCAACTACTTGGGATAATAAATCCACTGTTTCGCGCACCTCGGCCACGCTGCGCGATCCTTTACAGATAAAAACTTTTAATCCAAGCGACTTCAAACTGCTCACAATATCAGCGCTGACCCAATCGGGAACAATAACAACATCTGGTTTTAGACTAAAAATGTATTCGGCTGATGGATCCTTGATTTTGTTTGGTATTTTTTGCGCTTGGTTTACAATATTAGAACTGGCTGGATCATCTAATAAAAAATTGATAGCTACCAGTTTGTCTGTCGGCAGCATTCCCAAAATAATCTCATCAGTACTAGCCGAAAGAGTTATAATACGCTGCGGTTTTTGTGAAAACATAACAGTTTCTCCAGTTACATCAACAACCTGATAAGCCTTTTCTTTTTCTTGTTCTTTCACTGTCGTTTCTTTTACACTGCCGCACCCTAAAACAAGCAGCATCATAAATATCAGAAAAAGTGCTAATCCCTGCTTCATCCTACTCCCCACACATTCTCTGTAAATTCCAGTTTACTGCTACAAAGCGCTATGCATATCCTGAACAATATGTAAAATCCCCTGCTGCGATAAATCCTGGAGTTTAGAATAAGCTGCTCCCATTTCTTTCGCTACCGCTTTGGCAAGGCCCATACGAACAAAATCAGATTCTGTATCAATCACTACAGATTGTACCTTAGTCTGGCTAATTTTTCTCGCTACGGCTAGCGCTTCTGCTACAGGATCGCCTGAGTCTTGACTGCTGCGATTAGTCCGTCCGTCCGTGACAAGTACAAGAATGGGCTGCATTGCTTTTTCTCGCTTTTGCATCGATTGTAAAACAGCCAAAGCTTTACCGAGTCCTTCCGCCAAAGGCGTTGCACCGCCGGTTGGCAACGTCTGCAAACATTTTTGGGCTAGTTCAATACTGCGCGTAACAGGCAAAAGTACATCGGCCGTTTTACGCCTAAAAGCAATCATCCCTACTTGATCCCGCTTTTGATAGGCATCCTGCAGCATTGAATAAATAGCACCCTTTACTGCCTTCATGCGCTCTCTAGCTCCCATAGAACCGCTAGCATCCACAACAAAGAGAAAAGTATTACCGATACGTTTTTCTCGAACTTTTTGGCGCAAATCTTCCTGCTCAATCCGAATTTGGCACTGGCCTCTCGCACGCATCTTTTGATAAGGCGCCGCCGCCCGCAAAGTCGCATCGAAAGCCAGATCAGTTACTTTACCTTTGGGAATACAGGAAAAAACATATCGGCCTTGCTTTAAATCAGTTCTAGTCAAGCTTCGCTTGCCATTCCCATTGCGCACATGGCGATCCTGCATCATATCTAACGAAATTTTTACTTGTGAAAAATTTTTATCAATCGCTGCCACCTGCTCTGTAACAGCGTCATCTGATTTTTTCTCATCAGCCGACCCACTCTCAGGATCAGTCTCATTCTTTTCTTCTGATTCTAATGGTTCGGGATCATTTTCCCCCGCTGCCTCGCCGGCGTCGGAATCGGAAGCTGCGTCTTCCTCTTGCTCGTCTTCCGCTTCCGATTCTTGCGACTCCCTTTGACGATCCGTTGGCTCTTGTTCGCAGTCTGCTTCCGAAGACTTACCTTGATCGGGTATTTCAGATTCGTTTTGTTGCTCCCGCATTCGATGCGGCAGTACAAAGTAAGCGGCTTTTTCTATATCGCCTGGTAATAAATAGGTTCGATCCGCCAAAGCGGCAATAGCTCGTGCCGTTTCCAATAAAAAGATCTCCGCTCGATGCCCCGCCGTATTGGCTTTTGCACCATACTGCGCCGCCAATTCCATCATGGCGGTACTAACGGCAACGTGGGGGAGCAACGCCTTAGCATTAATCAGTTTTTTTCTAAGCAGCGCCGTTTCCTCAGCAAAAGACTCACAAAAGCCAAGGGGATCGGTCTCATAAGCTAGATAGCGCTGCACAATTTCACAGCGGGCGACAACTTCAACTTCGCTATTAACTGCTGTAAACAGACCAAAACGATCTAAAAGATTAGAGGTTAAACTTCCTTCTTCCGGATTCATTGTTCCAAGCAAAGTAAATTCTGCGATATGAGAATAAGACAAGCCTTCTCGTTCCACTAGATTGACCCCACGATCTTTCGCATCAAGCAGTCCGATTAAAAGTTCCCGGCGTAATAAATTAATTTCATCCACATATAAAATCCGATTTTGGGCTCTCGCTAGTATCCCGGGAGAAAAGAATTTTTCCCCCTGAAGCACAGCTTGTTCAACATCGATATGACCAAAAATCATATCTTCTGAAGCATTCAAGGGCAAATTAATCAGCGCTCCATCCGTTAAAAAATCTGTGATTGAGCGCACCAACAGCGATTTCGCTGTTCCTTTTTCACCGGAAATTAATAAACCGCCCGCTTTAGGGTTTATTAGCGCAATCAACAGCGCTTCTTTGACGTTTTCCTGACCAACAATTGCCACAAAGGGAAACTGACAAATTGGTTTCATGCAACAGCCCTCCCATTTCTATGCTCCTTGTAATAAAGCTTCCACCTTATCCCAATTCAGCACGCCTTCTTCAAAAGGACGTCGACGCATTCTATGAGGCAAAGCAAAACGAACAGCTTTTTTTATGTCTTCCACACTGACAGACTCGCGTTCATCAAAAGCGGCTAAAGTCATAGCTGTCTTGATAACTGTAATATCAGCCCGATGACCATCAACTTCTAGTTGGATCGACATTTTCGCCACAAGCTCTAGCAAATCATCACTAAGCATAACTTTAGGCAGCAACTGCCGTGCCGCAATGATTTTCTGGCCTAATTCGCGCTGCATATCTTTATATCCAACAGCAAAAGCGGCGCTATCCTGTTCATAAGCCAAACGCCGTTTAATGACTTCAACCCGTTGCTGGGGCTCGTGTTCACCATTTACCGTAACAGATAAACCAAAACGATCCAGAAGTTGCGGCCGAATATCGCCTTCTTCGGGATTCATCGTACCAACAAGCACAAATTTAGCAGGATGCGAATACGAAACGCCCTCTCTCTCAACGGTATTCACCCCCATTGCAGCCGCATCAAGCAATACATCAACCACATGATCATCAAGCAGATTGATTTCATCAACATATAAAATATTTCGGTTAGCTTGCGCCAAAATACCTGGTTCAAACTTTTTTTCACCAACTTTAATGGCATGCTCAATATCGAGCGTCCCGACTACCCGATCTTCAGTAGCGCTTACCGGAAGCTCAACCACTTTCATTTTTACGGTCTGCTTCACTACTGCTTTACTCGCTTGTTTCTCTGCCAAACACTGTTCGCATAAATGCGCTTCATCAGCTGGATCACAGCGAAATACACAGCCTTTCACACTATCCATCGCTGGTAGTAAATCAGCCAAAGCGCGAACCGCTGTTGATTTTGCCGTTCCTTTTTCCCCTTTAATCAACACACCGCCAAGGGCTGGATTAATTACATTTAAAATCAAAGCTAGCTTCATCGCTTCTTGACCAACAATAGCTGTAAAGGGATATACACTTGAATGCATTAAATTCTCTCCTTTTGCTCTTAGCATTAAATTATTGCCGAGTTTTGTACTCTTGAATAAAAGTATTTTTCAAGACACATTCGCCCTCATAAGGCTGATCTTTTTTCCCAGCACCATACCATCTGGCAAAACAAGCGCCGCCGCACAAGGCAAACGAAGAACACTGCGGACAAAATGACATTTGCGTTTGAATCAGATCGGAAATTTCTCGCTGTCGGCTCGCATCAATGCCCGTATCAACATGGCCGATAAAAAATTGTTCCATTCCCGCTAGGGATGCGCAGGCATAAATATTACCTTGCGGATCAATATAAGCCGCTTCCCCATTCATCGCATGGCAGTGAGCGAAGCCTGTCATTTCCTGCTTAGCCAGACTCTCTACCCGCATCGTATGAGAAAAGGAAATTTTTCTTCCTGTATAGCCTTGCAATACTCGGACTCTAGCAATTGCAAGCTGCAGTCCCTTGGCTAATTCCTGCGGTTCGGCGGCAGTCAAAGCGGCGCCGCGGCCTTGCGCTCGCAACAAATCAAATCCAATTTTTCGCACATTGCCAAGATAATACGCCATATCAACAATTCCGGCTAAGCCTGCTGCATTTTTCTTCGTCACTACACAAGTAATTCCCACTTCTACTTTAGCCGCCGCTAAAGCCTCAACTCCCTGTAAAATCAATGGACTTGTTCCGCCGCCTGACGGCAAGCGCCGGAAAAAATCATTCTGCTGCGGCCAGCCATCGAAGCTAATACCAACACCAATTTTAGCCTTTTTCAAAAAAGCTGCTTTTTCCTGATCCACGAGCGATGCGTTGGTCTGAATTTGCATCAATGCCGGTATTTTTTTATCGCTTACATAAGCAGCAATTTTTTTTAGGACCGGAAAAGCAAGCAGCGGCTCACCGCCAGTAAATTGCAATACAAACGATTGTTTCGATTGAGCCGCTAAATCAATGGCTTTTACCGCAGTTTCAAAGGCTATAACCTGCGGTGGCTGCTCATGGGCATAGCAATAATCACAAGCAAAGTTGCATTCTCCAGTTAAGGCCAAAATCAGCATTTTAATTTGTCGTCCCACTATCACTACTTCCCTTACTTCATATTTATTTCATAGAATATGCAGCTTCGGCCATATCGTCGATCGCTTTGGTAATATCTTGAGTTGCACTATACAAATATTGATCAGGCAACTGTATCAGCCGTTTATGTTGAATAGCCTTGACACTTTGCAGCGATGGATCATTGGCGAATTCTTCTTTTAGCTCGCTAACCTTAATTTTACCGCCGTTCCAGGTAGGCATTAAAATAAGATCAGGATTTGCTTTTACAATAGCTTCTTTACTTAAAGCATCATTTTTCCCCAAACCGACAACAGCTGAACCATTCAGCAGACCGGCATATCGGCACATATCATCAAAGAGACTGCCCTTACCGCCATAAGTCGCCATATGGGAAACAAGCATAACGGTCTGGCGCTTCTCCGGCGGTATTTTGGCCACCTTAGCCGCAATCACTGACAAATCAGACTCCATTTTTGCTACAATTGCTTCAGATGCTTGCGGCTCTCCAATGGCCAAGGCAATTTGCCTGATTGTATCTTTTACTTCCATCACCGTGGCTGGGCCTCGACAGACAAAAACGGGAAGCCCTACATCACGCAAAGTCTGTATGACATCCGCCTTTTGCCAATCAGGGATAATAATTAAATCCGGATGCAACGCCATTAAGGCTTCGGCATTATAATCTTTAATTCTTACTGAAACGCGTGATGCCTTATCGGCAATTGTTGAGATCCCCGGATCGCCTGACAAATAATAGAGAGCAGCCATCCGCTCTGGCTCTATCATGCTAAGGATGATTTCATCAGTCGATAAAGACATGGTTATAATCCGGTTCGGTTTATGAGCGAGCTTAATGACAGTCCCCTGTGCATCAGTGACTTCATAGCCAGCTTTGTCCTCTGCCGCCAGAGCAGCGGTCGGCGCTTTACAGCCTGGCATCAATAAGCAGCTTATAATAAGGACAAAAAATACCAATTGATAGGCAGAGTTTTTCTGACTATACCTCATCACTTCGATCCTCCAGCTCGCCTTCAATCGACAAATACAACTGTTCAAGTTCCTGCTTCATCTCATCAGAAGCCTGCCATAAACCGCGTTGCGACGCTTCCAGCAAGGTTTCGGCAATACGCTGCAAAGCCCAAGGATTTACTCGTTTCATCCATTCTTGCATAGAACTATCTAGTGCATACTTTTCTGCATATTTTTCATACATCCAGTCTTCCATAACATCGCTTGTCGCATCCCACTGGTAGCTATGAGCAACATAATTTGCCAAATCAGCAGCTCCCTTGTAGCCATGCTGCTTCATTCCCTCAATAAATTTAGGATTAATGGCTTCCCCGCGAAACATTCGTTTTAATTCTTCCTGGGTACTGCGCATTACAACCTTCTGACGATCAGAGCTGTCGCCGCTGTAAGATCGCGGCGCTTCGCCTTTAATGCTGCGTACAGAAGCAATCATGCCGCCATGATAAGCATTATAATCATCAGAATTCAGCATGCTGATTTCCCGGTTATCTTGATTATGAATCGTTACCTCTAAGCTCTTCATACGGCGTCGGAATAAATCCGGCATATAAGCGCCTTTACCGTTGCCGCTATAGGCATGTCCGCCCCACCGCACATACACATCTGCTAAATCATCAATAGTTTCCCAATTTTTCGCTTCCAGTACATCGCCAATTCCAGCGCCATATGTTCCCGGCGGATCGCCGAAAATCCGCCAACTAGCCTGTTCCCAAGCCTCTTTCTCATCAGATCCTGTTGCAATTAATTCTTTTGCCTCTATTTCAATATGCCTCTTAATATAGTTTTCTTCAAAAGACTCATCAAGCGAAGAAACTAGTTGAACTGCCTTGTCGAGCCACTCTGACGCCATCGGCATACTGTCGCGAAACAAACCGCTGATCCGCCCGGTTACGTCAATACGTGGTCGTTGTAATTCTGTTAGCGGAATAACTTCCAAATCAATTACACGCATGCTGCCTTTTTGCCAAAGAGGCTTCACACCTAATAAATATAAAAATTGAGCAATGCACTGTCCGTGGCTACGCATATTGCTGGTAGCCCACAAAACAATCCCGATGCTTTCAGGATAATGACCTTCCTCGCCAATATAACGATCAATCACCTGATCCCCCATGATTTTGCCAATTTTCCAAGCTGCCGGGGTCGGCAATGTGCGCGGATCAACCCCGTAAAAATTACGTCCTGTAGGCAAAATATCGGCACCGCCGCTCGTAGGCGCACCGCCTGGCCCTGGTTCCACATAGCCCCCTTGCAAGGCATGTAGAAGATTCGTAACCTCTTGCGTCGTCTTAGCCAGATTAGGCGCGATACTTTCACAAACATATTTAGCTGCAGTCAAAAGCTGTTCTTTTAACATTTCCGGTAATCTGGCTGCAAAAGGCAGGGCTAACACCAAATCGGCCTTTTCTGCTTGAAAATCCCCTTCTGCCAAACACAGTAAAATTTCGCGACAAGCTTCCCATATTTCATCAGCTAACACACCATACGTCTTGCTTTGATCAGGTAATAACTTACCGCTATTTTCTAGCAACTCATAATAATCAAAGCCGTGAAGTCCGGCAACAGTCTGCGTCAGCGAAGGAATATCGCCATTTTTCATTTTTGTCAAAGCCAGAAGATATTCAATCAAAGTATCGCCTGCGGGCGGACGGCCAAAGATATGAAGCCCTGTACGAATTTGCATGTTTTTAATATCGGTAACAAAAACGTGCAGTTTACCAATAAATTCATCAAAGGATTCGCACGTTTCTTCTATAACGTCTTCCAGTAAATTGGCCTCACCAGCTTTTTCACGAATCAAGCCAGCCACAGTTTCCAGCTGCTCTGGCTGAGTCTGCTTAAAATGACAATACTCATCAAGCAGCTTTTCCAATTCCGCCAGTTCTTCATAGGTTCCAGCTTGACTCATTGGCGGAGTTAGATAGCTAATCAGACAGGCAGCACTGCGCCGTTTCGCCTGCACCCCTTCGCCAACAACAGTAACCCAATAAGGATAAATATTCGGCAAATCCCCTAAGGACAGATCAGGATAACATTCCTCAGATAAGCCGGCCCCTTTTCCAGGCAGCCATTCTAGCGAACCGTGTGTACCAATATGCAGTACAGCATCTGCCTGCCAAATATCACGCAGCCAGTAATAAAATCCTAAGTAATGATGCGTCGGCGCACAGTCAGGAGAATGATAAATCTTTCCGGGATCCTCGCCAAAGCCCCGCGGCGGCTGCACCGTAATATAAATGTTTCCATTGAGCATCCCGGGAACAAGGAGGCTTCCATCGTAAGAAAAAACGTCTCCAGGCGCCTCTCCCCAGTCTTTTTCTAACTGCTGCTGTGTTTTTTCCGTTGTATTGTCAAACCAGTTTTGATATTCAGCTTTTGTCAGTTTACCATCGGCTTCAGCAATTTGTTTTTCTGTCAAATAGCGTCTGTCATTTGTCGCATGAGATAACAAAAGATTCATAAAAGCTTCACTATCTTCTGGTATTGTATCAATCTGGTAGCCTTCATCTCGCATTCGAGCCAGTAACAACCTAATACTTTCTGGTGAATCAAGACCGGCGGCGCTGCCCACATTCGAGTTTGTCGGCGGGTAATTATGAAACACAATGGCGACCTTTTTTTCCCAATTTGGTTTATGACGCAGCTTGGCCCATTTACCGGCCTTACGAATCATGGTTGCAATCCGTTCTGACAGAGGCAGATAGGCAGCAGTCTGCCCACTTTTCGTCTCGCGTCCGGCAATAGGCACGCCATGAAGCGCTCCGTCAAATTCCGGCAAGGCAATACTAACTGCCATTTCCATAGCGGTCATACCCTCGATTGACTCTTTCCATTCCGCTCGCGACTGATACAGCGTATAGGCTTGTAAAATTGGCACATCTAACTGATTCAAATCTTGTTGCGTGACTGACTGCATGGAGAGCATCGAAAACTTAAAGGTATTTAAGATTACATCTACGCTACTCTTCCCATCCAAGCAGAAAAAAGCAGCCATACTTTCTTGTAATCCTGGAATTCCTTTAGCGCGATTACCTGTATATTGACAAAAGACAGCAATAGCATTCATGTTTTGACGTTCAATTTCTTCAATCAACGCCGTTTGATAGGCCAAATCACCCCATACCCATTCATCGCGATAGAAAATAATCCCGACAGTCGGCCTGTTCTCACAACAAAACTCTGCTCGATAAGTAGCTAGATCGGTATAGGCTTCCGTCGCTTTTGGATGATATATCCCGTGCCATAAAAGTTCTTTCGGCGCATCTACCGCTATCTCGACTTGGCAATAAGTCTTAGCCAACCAATACCAAAAATTTTTAAAGTTTTCCATACCGCCATAAGCCAAATAGTTATTTAACATTTCTTTCGCTTCAGCGCTGACGCCATAAGATAATTCCCCAGCACTAGGCTCATCAATAAACATTACATGAGTCAGTTGGCGACGACGTAAATATTCGGCGGACTTACGCAAAAATGCTGTATCAAGTCCCGTTCCCATCCAGGTAAAAACGATAATATCAGTAGCATTAAAGGTCTTCTCCCATTCCTTTCCCCAAGGAATGGCGTCATTTAACAACACTGTACGGATATCTACTTTTAAGCCTTCAGAAGTAACAATATTACGGGCTTTTTCCAGCATTGATTGCTGCCGTTCCATATTGGTTAAAAATAAGATGCGTCCCATACCTTTCCCCTACCCTCTTATGTTTTCTATTAAAACAACGGCCTAACTACACAAGCTAAAATCAATCTTTCCCAACCCTCAGTCATCGAACTAACAGTTCCCTCAATGAGATTTACTTTTTTAGCATCATATCTTACCGCTAAAAGATTAATGATTTCATTGCCAGCGCTAAGAGCTTCTGCTTCGCCTAATAACTGCCATTGCAATTGATCCAGTAAATGTACATATAAGGAGGTATAAGTTACAGCATCGGCTTCTTTTTCCCAAGTATACAAGGCTTGTAAAAATACTTTCTTCGCGTCTTCCCCTTGCTTTTGTATTACTTCCTGACTCCGCTGCCATAAAGAGTCTTCTGAAATACCAAAGCGTTTCATGCGCCGTAATACGCTATGCTGCTTATTCGGGCATAAGCTATTTTGTTTTTGCAAAGCTTCTGTCACAGCCTGCTGTACAGCAAGCCCGATCAGTTCTCCCAATTTATTATGTTTTCCTGCCCCTTCAAAATAAAGCGACGAATCAGGATTCGCAACGATTACAGTTTGATCTGTACCGGAGCCAGTAGCGAGGCCTGTCGAATACAAACTGCCAACCATCAGTTCCTGCAAAGCTGCCGTCTTAGCTTCCGTACAAGTAACAAGAGCCCTAGCCAAAGTTCCCGGCGGCATATCTGCATCAATATGAAGAAAAATATTAATTGTGCCGCTTTTATGAGTTCCCGTCACTTGACCGGGATTATAGTGACCAGCCGGATCACCAACCCGCCCGCCGTTGCCTTCAACACCAGCTGTAGCAATGGCTGTTACCACAAGTTCTTGATAGGTTTTAACAACAACAGCAGCATTTTCCATCTGCGCTGCTGTACCCATTCCCGTAGTCTGTTCAGGCCGTAAATCAGCTTCGGCAGCAATAATTTTCATATGTTCTACATAGGTACCAGCACGAAGCTGGCAGTGAGTCCCATTATCTGGACCAGAATTATGATTAAATACACCTGTGATATCTTCTCGGTAGCCGCCATTTAAGAGCGACGTACTAATTACCTTTCGCGGCCGCTTAAAGGCGACAAAAATCGTTCTTGTCGTCGGCCTTAAATACACCGCTTCCCCTGTCGATAATCTGTGAAGTAATTGATCTTCTTGTTTCATAGCTTCTCTCCTTGAAAGTGTATGACTTCAAACTCTGTTGACAGTAACCGCTGCTCCATCTCATCCCATTCAAAAAGCAATATAGCTTCCGCTAAACCACTATAGGCAAATTGGAGCTTTCCTTGATCAATCACCGCACTTTCGGCCTTTGTCATATCCATAACTTCTCCCCTACCGGTCTGATTGCAAATCCATACAGGTAGCCCGCTAGCTGCTGAACATCGTTCCCAAGCAATCACAGGCGGACCACCACAATCGCCTGGCGGCCAGGCCGCTGGAACAACAATAGCCTGCGCCCCTTGCGCTTGTAAAAGACGAGCATTCGCTTCAAAATAAGAATCCGCACAAATAAGTATGCCAACGGTTATATTCCCACAGGGAAAAGCTACTAAGTCTGTTCCTTTTGTCGCCCAGCGTTCCGCACCTTGTCCATGGGAATGGAGTTTCCGATGCCGCCCTATAACAACGCCTTGTTCATCAATCACTAAGCAGCTATTATAATTGATTCCGGTCTTTGCATCTGTTTCAGCACAACATAAAAACAGAACAACTTGATATTGCGCCGCTAACGTTTGTAAGGGTTCCATATTCAATGCTGGCTGAACAGAGATTGAGGCAGGCGCCTTCTGATAAGAAAAAAAATAACCTTGCATAGCCGTTTCCGGTGTAACAATCCAAGTTGCTCCAGCCTCCGCCGCCATAGTCAATGCTTTTGTCAACAAGGCTATATTTTTCTCTTCTGGCCCAGCACCGAGATCAAGGTGTAATAAAGCAATTCGCATAATTCATGTCCTTTCTACGCTACAATAATCTTGCATTTCAAGTTGCTTCATCAGCTCGGAAATAAAAAAGTCTCCTGAATGTTCTCCAGAAGACTTAATGTTACCTCGAAAATATCAATAAAATTGATACAAATCGCCTTCCTATCACTCGCAGGTCAAACGGAGATTGTTAAACAGGCAGTTCTCCTGACTCTGGTTCATCACTTGTTCACACCTTCCCAAAACAATATGTTTCAGTGGCATATCTTGAACTAGCTTCCCATTACAGTGGCGGGACCGCGCCGGTTTTACACCGGACTTCTCTATTAAGCCTTTTCAGGCGCCTGTTTCCTTCACTATATGTTTTTATAAAGAATATCGAATTTAATCGTAAAGTATATAGTAGTCGTACAGTCAAGTATTTTTAGAATAATATGTTAATATAGAAAAATCCAGGCTCAAAAACCTAGCTTTTTCTATATTAAATATTGATACTAAACCAGCAAAAATCATATATACAAGCACAGATTCGCTAGCTAATCAGCATTATGAAATTCCCATAATTGAATTAAATTGCTTCATATAATGCCTTGTTACAGGAATATCTATCTCGTTATAATCTTCTAGGGATAATACATAGGTATTATTAAACCAAGGTATAATCTCTGCAATTTTATCAAGATTTACAAGATAACTTTTATGAGTACGGAAAAATTTCTGCGACTCTAAAAGCTCTTCTAATTCCTTTAAAGATGCTTTTGTATGATACGTTCCCAGCTTTGTATACACTATAGTTTGTCTTTTTTCTTCCGAGCGGGCAAAGAGAATCTGAGCGGGTCGTAATACAATAATGCGATCGCTCGACCATACGCAAACTTTTTTTGATCTTAAAATAGTACTCTCACTGTTCGTAGCATTCAACCCCATCTTCCTCCCCAAAATCGACCACCGCTAGATTGAAATCTGTCAAGCATCGCTCAGTATAACATTTAAATCGCTAAACGGCGGGACACATAAGTATAGCTTCTTTTTGCATTTTTTTCAGGCTGTTTTTCAGCTCTTGATTTTGATCAGCTAACTGTCTTGTTAAGTTAATATTCTCTTCTAACTTTTGATTCAAAAGATTTAACCGTTCAATCATTTGTTCCTGAAATTCCTTATCGCTCATAAAATTGCCTCCTAAACATTTTATTTATAGCGCCTATTGAATCCTTATTAAGAATGAATTTTAGCTAGGTCTGAAAATATCAGACACGCATCATAGCTTGCTTCATTAAAAAAAGAGGGTCTCAAAGAGACGCCTCACTCTTATAAAACACTAGCTATCCCTAAAATTTAGACAGGAAGAGTTTCATTATAAAAGAAATCGGTTATGCCTATTCCGAAACAAGGCCTATCGGTTTAGGCAGCTTGATTGCTTTCATAACCCTCTCCCCATCACTTATAGATCAAATGGTAATCATCAACTAATGTTACGGAAAAACGCCTCGCAGCTTTTTCGCTTTTACGACTCGCTGCAAAGCTACCATGTAAGCGGCCATACGCAAAGATACATTTTTTTCAAGATGAATCTGCCAAACATCTTCAAAAGCTCGTTTCATAACTTTTTCTAAGTTATTGTTAATATAATCTTCATCCCACATAAACGATTCTTGATTTTGTACCCATTCAAAGTAAGACACAACAACTCCACCAGCATTGGCTAAGATATCGGGAATAACAATAATTCCACGCTGCTGGAGAATTTCATCAGCTTCTTTCGTTGTCGGACCATTCGCGCCCTCCACAATAATCCGAGCCTGAATTTCACCAGCATTATCTTCTGTGATCTGATTTTCAAGCGCCGCCGGAAACAATACATCCACAGGTAAGGTTAATAGTTGTTCCAAACTGATTTGCTGCAGTCCTTCTTCGTGGTAGCCCCGTAGAGATTTATGATGCTCCGCCGCATACTTCATAGCTTGCTCAATATCAATGCCCTGTTCTTTATAAAAAGCCCCGTGAGCATCACTGATTGCTACAATTTTAAATCCTTTTTCCCTCATCAATCTTGCACCACTACCGCCAACATTACCAAAACCCTGTACTGCCACTGTTTTACCCGTATGGGATTGCTGCTGCTTTTCCAGTAAATTAAGCAATGAAAACATAACGCCCCGACCAGTTGCATCATTACGGCCAAGTGACCCACCTAGTTCAATCGGCTTTCCGGTAACAACTGCAGGCACTGAATACCCTTTAAACATACTAAACGTATCCATAATCCAAGCCATAATACGACTGTCCGTATTGACATCAGGCGCCGGAATATCTTTTTCTGGTCCTAAAATCGGTAAAATCACTGCTGTATACCGTCGAGTCAACCGCATCAGTTCCGCTTCTGACAATTTCGCTGGATCAACCTTTACGCCGCCTTTTGCCCCGCCATAAGGAATATTGACCACAGCGCATTTCCACGTCATCCAGGCTGCTAACGCTTTTACTTCCTCTAAATTTGCTTCTGGATGAAAGCGAATACCGCCTTTACAAGGCCCGCGAGTGCTGCTGTGTTGTACACGATAGCCCTCAAAAACTTCTGTATGTCCATCATCCATCACAATCGGTACAGATACGAGTAATTCTCGTTCACAAGAACGCAGTGTAATATAATCATTATAGGAAAAGTCAAGTTTTTCCGCAGCCTCATCCAAAATTGCTAACATGTTCTGAAATGGGTTATACGCTTCTGACATATGCCGATCCTTCTTTCTGAAATATTATGAAAATTTCCACATAAAAACTTTACGTAAATCTGCCCAACTCGTAACAAATATAAAATAAGAAAACTCTTCCTGAAAGCTAGACAGGAAGAGTTGCATTACAAAAGAAATCGGCCATGCATTCCCCGCAAAAAGACATATTGGTCCTGCAAATTGATCGCTTTCATAATCCCCTCCCCATCACTCGCAGGTCAAACGGTGATTGTCAAATAGGCAGTTCTCCTGGCTTTGGATCATTGCTTCCCTCAAACCTTCCCAGAATAACTATTCCAGTGGCATATCTTGAGCTTGCTCCCCATTACAGTGGCGGGACCGCGCCGGTCTTTCACCGGTCTTCCCTATTAAGCCTGTTCAGGCACCTATTCCACTCTCTATTTAATTTCTAAACTTAGAATACCCCATTATCAAAAATTTGTCAATCGGAGAAGGGCTCTTCAGTCCTATTTAGCAAGAAGCATCGCCCTAAAATTCTTAGCGCGATGCTTCTTCCAGCTTAGAACTGGTATTGAATACCTACTTGATAATTTCGTCCGGGACTCGAATACCATTCGCCTGGTTTTCCCCAATTCACATTGGAATATTCGGCATAGTAGCGATTAAACATATTATTGACTTTTACAAACACAGTAGCATCTTTCTTCAGCTTATAATTAACTGACATATCCCAAATCCAATAGGTGCTTGCCGGGAACGAAGGCGTCGCAGTCTTTGGACCTGGTTTATCAATAATGCCCCGGCCAGTAAGCGATACATTGTATTTTTCCTTGTCATAATTAAAGTCAATATTCCAGGCGCCCTTCGGCAATGAACCGTTACGATTCTCGATGGATCCAGCAACAGCATCAACAATTGTGTGGGTATAACCGATATTCGTCTGAAATTCCTGCGACCATTTCTTAGTTAGCTGCATATCCCAGCCATGGGCATTTTCTTTACTTCTATTGACATATTTCCAAGCGGCAGAGTCAAATTCAATAACATTTTCTGATTTACGGTTAAAAATATGAAAAGCGCCAATCAAGTTATCGTCAAATTTATGTTCAACGCCCACCTCTGTCGTATGGCCTGTTTCGGGCTTAAGATTCAGATTCCCCAACGGACTAAAGGCTTGATACTGATTCGGTGAAATGAAAAACTCTTTATATGATACATAGTAGTTCGTATTGTCATCTTGCTTATAGCCTAACGTTACGCTAGGTGTCGTATGATTGCCATAGAGTGAGTGATTATCTTGCCGTATACCTGACGTCAAATTCCACTGACTGGTCATATCCCATTTATCTTGCAGATAAAAAGCACGATTCGTGAGCGTCTTATGGCTATATCGGCTATAAGAATCATTATAGTCAATAATCCGATCTTGATAAAAATCAAACCCGCTGACAACCGTGTGATCGCCAAGCTTCTTCGTAAATTGATCCTGAATACCCCGTGTTTCTAGATTCATAAACCAGTTATCGCTTGTATTGGGAGCGTCATTTAACCGATTGCGATTCTTAAAAAGCGATAACTGATTCCATGAGTTTTCATCAAATTTATAATTATAAATCAAATTGAGATTATCATTATCTTTCGTCCCGTATTTCCGGTTATCAGGATGCAGATTCGTACCAGAACGCATATAATCAGCTTGATATTTTTCATAATTAATCGTTATATCGGAAGCGTCATTAATCTTCTGACTCACTTTTACGGTATTCGTCGTAGAACTTTGTCGCTGCGGCATTTCCCGTCCGCTGCCGTCAGTATAACTGCCAATCAAATTTTTCTGACTGGTAATAAACCAACTGAAATCCTTATCGCGGCCTTGATTCGCAAAAGAATAATCTTCTCTGCCATAGCTGCCGCTAGCCATAATGATTGTTGATTTATTAATATCCGCTTTGCGAGTAATAATATTAATAACGCCGCCCTTGGCATCAGAACCATATAAGGTAGACGCAGAGCCTTTCAAAACTTCGATTCTTTCAACGTTTTCTAAGGAGTTAAACTCAGTTGCCTGAAAGGTACTGGAAACACTGCCATTTGAGTTAGCTCGAATGCCGTCAATAAGAACCACAACCTGGCTGGTGCCATTAATAGAAAAACTATTTGCTGTATAACCTTCGCCGCCAGCACCATAATTTGTCACAATAACGCCAGGAATGGTACGTAATGCTTCTGCTAAATCACGATAATGGTTCTGTTCAATTTTTTCTCTGGTAATTACATTAATATTGGCATTAGCATCAAGCTTTTTTACGGGTGTTTTTGTCGCTGTAACGACAACCTGATCAAAAGAATAATCCTGATTTTCGGCGGCATAAGAAACTGCTGATACCCCTACGATCAGCGAGCTTGCAATCAGCGCTTCTAGTAGAGCTCGATGCTTATTTCGTACTGTTGTTTGATTCACTTGTTCTGTTCCTCCTCTGAATTCTATTTCAGTTTCGCTCAAAACGTCTGGATGTTCTTTCTGTCGTCTTGCTGACAAAGAGCTATATAGTGATTCCACAGACGTTCGGTCATGTGGCAGAAACCGCGTAATCCCATAAAAGGACGATTATGAAAAAGCACTTCATCATATATAGGAAAAGCAATATTTTGAAATACCGCCGTACCAACCCTTTCTTTTTGCAGCAAAGACTTCTCCTGACTGCTTCCCAGTATTAACCCTGAAGACCAACAGGAAAAATAGTCAATAATAGCTCGCTCATCTTTATCAGCAGAAAAGATCGTATTAACGGTGGCAGGCGGCGAATAACAGGATGCAGCATCATGGGGCAAAACAGTTAGCGATCCTGTGTCAACCCATTCGTTCTGTAAAGCTTCCGCTATCCCAAAAGCCACAGAAGAAGGGGCCGCCAATAGAATGTGGTCAAACCAAGGCTCACCCCAAACACGTTGCATTTCCCCTACTGCCACTTTTTTACTTTGCTGCACCTTTGTTAGTTCCGCTGTGATTTTCCCGCTGCCAACAGGCGATTTAATGGCAAATTCTATTGATTGTAACCACCGAATCGTTCCTTCTATGCCATAGGGCGGCAACGGAGCTGTATAGGGAGTTTTATAGAGTTGTTGCAGCGTCTTTGCCAGCTTTAAACCTAGTTCACCGTGAATGACAAGATTGCATTCAGCAGCGCCAATAGATTGCATTGCTTCAACGGTACTGCCTGCTCCTGGACATGGGCCGATCTTATAGCCAGCCAAATGCAACAACCGCTTGATTTCTTCAATGTCATTGCTTCCATTATAGTAAGAGGGCGTACAACCCAATAAATTGACTCTACCTGATTCGACAGCTATCGACTTAGGAGGAGCAAGCGTTTTAAAGTAAGCGTCCGCCGCCGCTTCATACCCCTCCCAAAATCCGCCAGATAGCCCGCCACTGTCAAGACAGACAACAGGATAAGCTAGGTTAGCGCTACTAGCAATCCCCGCGATATCATCACCTATCAAGCTAATAGAACAGCTATTTTCAATAAATAATACCGAAGGCCTCATTGTCTGTTGAACTATTGCCAGAGTTTCTAACAAACATTCTTCTGTTCCGTAAACAACAGAAGAATCATCTGGCTGCGTTGAAAAACAACGCTTCATTATGGCAGGGTAAGTTCGTTCGAGATAACGCAAGGCATAAAAATAACACCACAATGGACCATTTATCACAATGGCGGCGTCAGGTATTCCCGCAAAAAAAGCCGCTGCGCCAGTTAAAGCACAGGTATTTACCTGTGTCCCGATCTGACTCCAAGCGTCTTTACCAGCCATATTGCACCACCCCTTGCCGTCGCATTCTTCTAATAAGCCGTATAAATAACTCAGTAACCGCCAGCAAGCCGCCTACACCGATCGGGGGCAACATCGGGAGAAGAAATTGTCGCACCTCTGGGTTTTCCAGCTCATTCGTCGTAATCAAGATATCTGATTCCTTCAGCAGTAACACACCTGCCGCTTCATCAACTATCGGGACAGTTCCGCCGCCCGCTACACGCTGGCGCATTTCGTCTTGCTGCGCGGCAGTCAATTCATCAAATAAAATAACAAACTCTACTTTAATATCAAGTAACTGCAGCCACTCCAAAACCCAGTCCGGATCGAAGAAAGGCAGCGGACGTCCGATTGCCAAAACCAGCCGTCCAACCTGTCTCATAGAGCCTTGATAACGCGTTATGGTCTGTTGCAGCCGTTCTTCCTGCAACTTCACGATTGCAGCAGCTTTTTGTTCCATACCAAGAACATGACCAATTTCCTGCAGCCAACGCTTCGTTCCACTCCATCCGATAGGAAACTCACGTTCAGGAAAGGGTATGGCAAACCGCTCTTGTAAATCGCTAGCCAAACGGCACATCCATTCATGCGCTTTAGATCTTCCGCCCATAGGAATCAAGAGCGAAGACGCCGCAACTCTTTCTATATCGGCCAGCGAAGAATATCCTGGGAAAACAGCAGCGATAGAAAAAGAGAAGCCCGTTAGCAACGAGGACATTTCCTGTATCTCCAAGCTGTGCAAACCACTATGCAGTCCCAGCAGCGTAACGCGATAAGCTTCTTTAGGTAGAGGCTCCATAAATCGATCTGCCATAGCTTTCGCAGCATAATAATAACCGCCGTAATACTCCCCATCCATAAAGCCACTACAGGGAACAGTCAAAATCGGCACCCCCAGCTTAGCCTCCGCTTCTTTCGCTACAGCAACCACATCATCACCAATTACCCCTGCTACGCAAGAATTAGCGATCAAAATATAAGCAGGCTTATATTCTGCCGCAACTGACAAAAGACAGTCACGAAGTTGGTCAGCACCGCCGAAAATAGCATGTTCCGCTTTTAAGTCACTCGAAATTAATGGTGCTGTATACAAGTCACCCAAGCTCTCGCGCCGCGCCATAGCATAATAATAACTGCTTAAATCCATTTCCCTTGTCACGTGACTACAGGCTTTGGGGCTGTGATAAAGAACAATGGCCCCTTGATTATGGCTAGCGGCCCGCCACACTCCCGGCATGCTGCAACTACAGCTGCGTTTCATTGTCAGCTTATAGCGTTTATTCAAGACCATAATGCAGCATCAACTCCTCTAATTCTTCAAAGGCCAACGGTGTTGGAATCGTCAGTTCTTCATTTGTTAACACAAGCGAAGCAAGCTGTTTATAAACATCGGCTTGACTTGATTCTGGTGCCCACTCTATCACCGTTTTGCGCTGAATCTCCGCCTGCTGTACAATACGGTCGCGCGGAATAAACGCCACAAGACGCGTATTGAGCCTCTTGGCAAACGCAGTAAGCAATTCAGCTTCTTTGGCTACATTGCGGCTATTGCCAATAATTCCTCCCAAACGTACCTTACCTCGTCCAGCAAAACGGGCTACACCTTTAGCTATATTGTTGGCAGCATATAAAGACATCATTTCTCCAGAGGAAACAATATAAATATCTGTAGCATAGCCCTCGCGAATCGGAACAGCGAACCCACCGCAAACTACATCGCCAAGCACATCATAAAGAAGCACTTGCGCGTCATCGGCAGCCCCTAATTCTGCCAGTTTCTCGAGAGCGACAATGATGCCTCTACCAGCGCAGCCAATACCCGGTTCCGGCCCGCCAGCTTCGACACACTGAACGTCAGCAAAACCCTTATGAATAATTTGCTCTTTAGTCGTCTCTTCACCGTATTGCCGCGTCATTTCCAATACAGTTTGCTGACAAGTTTTTCCTAATAAAAGCCGCGTCGAATCATTTTTTGGGTCACAACCAATCTGGCAAGTTTTATACCCCTGAAGCGCCAAAGCAGCTGACACATTCGCTGCTGTAGTTGACTTACCAATACCGCCTTTGCCGTAAAAAGCAATCTTTTTCATCGTTTTCTCTCGCTTTCCTAAGCCTATCTCAAAAAAAAGTCTTCTGAAGACCCTTCAGAAGACTGAGCAAATTTCCACAAATATCAATATGATTGATACCAAATCGCCTTCCTATCACTCGCAGGTCAAACGGAGATTGTTAAACAGGCAGTTCTCCTGGCTCTGGTTCATCGCTTCCTCAAACCTTCCCAAAACGCAGCGCTTCAGTGGCATCTCTTGAGTTTGCTCTCCATTACAGTGGCGGGACCGCATCGGTTTTACACCGAACTTCTCTATTAAGCCTTTACAGGCACCTATTTCATAGCTTATGAAGTTTTTACAGTAATTACAAAATTCATCATAAAGTATATAGTGGTCATATAGTCAAGGAATTTTAGAAAAATATACTAAATTCTCAGTTTTTTAGCACACAACAATACGATCAGCTCTGACCAGGCCGTTAATGCCGCCATTTGTTCAGTATCTGATAAAATCGGCGCTGTTACTTCATAGTTTCTTGCCGCCAGCGTTAAAATGTCTTGCTTACTGTTTAAACTCGCTGTATCGGCTAGTAGACCCCAGTTCTGTTGATCCAGAATATGAACATAAAGCGATGTATAAACAAGAATTTTTTCTTCTCGTTCCAAATTATAGAGAACATCAATAAATTCTGCTTTCAAACTACTGGAGTTTTGTTGTCGATACAAATTCCACAAACTTTCTTCCGTAACTTTATAGCGCTTCAAGCGCTGTAAGATACTGTGCTGAAACGAAGGTGACAAATTCGTCTGTTTATATAAAGCTTCTTTTACGGCTTGTTTCACAGTAACCCCAATTAATTCACCTAATTTAGAGTGTTTCCCCGCATCTTCAAAATAAATAGCTGCTTGGGGATCCGCAATAAGAATCGTACTATCAGTGCCAGAACCGGTGGCTAAGCCCGTAGAATAATTACTTCCAGCCATAAGTTCCTGCAAGGCTGCCGTTTTCGCTTCCGTACAGATCACAAGAGCGCGCGCCATCACGCCTGGCGCCATATTCCCATTGAGATGCAAAATAATATTAATCGTTCCTGCCTGATATGGTTTATGGCGGTCAATAGGATCATAGTAAGTAGCAGGATCACCCACGCGTCCGCCATTCACTTCAATACCGCCTGTAACGATTGCCGTTACTGTAAGTTCTTGATACTTAGCCTCTTGTACGGAAACATTCTCCATAGAAGCAGCTGTGGCCATTCCCGTCACAGCCTCCGGCTCAAGACCAAGATCTTCAGCAACAAGACGTAAGTGGGCTTCATAAGTAGCCGCCCGTAGCGTACAGGCCATACCCGCACCGGGATTGCAGTCATGATTGAATACAGCCTGCAAATCTTCACGATAGCCGCCATTCAAAACAGATGTACTCAACACTTTACGATTCTGCTTAAATAAAACAACAATACTTTTGTAATAGCGATAAACTCGATCCGCATTGGCTAAAAGGCAAAGCATGACAAAGATCCTCCCTAAAAATATTTGATAGGGCTGTTGCACTAGGAATAGTGTAACAGCCCTATCAATTTTCAACTTAAACTATATTATACTTTCTTTTGTGCAAAGGCTTCAATTAAAGTTTGCACAGCCATTGTTGCCGAAATTTGACCGCTGACAACAGCCTGTTCGACTTTTTCCCGACAACGTACAACTTGAGTATTTTGGAAAAACAGATTGTGTAAATGTTCATCGATCATGCTATAGACCCATGACAGAATCTGTCGCTGACGCCGCTGTTCGAAAACACCTGACTCTTTCGTAAGCCCTTCAAACTTTTTTACGACATCCCAAAAATCGCTGATACCAGTACCGGTAACGGCCGAACAAGTATAGGCATGGGTCTGCCACCCCGCTGTAGCCTGTCTAAGATAATATAGCATTCGTTCGTAATCTTCTTTTGCAATCATCGCTCGCTGCTTGTTATCACCGTCAGCCTTATTGACTAAAATCGCATCGGCAAGCTCCATCACGCCTTTTTTCATGCCCTGCAGTTCGTCGCCAGCGCCAGTAAGTACGACGAGAAGAAAGAAGTCAACCATTGAACGCACTGTTGTCTCACTCTGCCCAACACCGACTGTTTCTACTAAAATCACGTCATAACCAGCCGCTTCACATAACAGTAATGTTTCTCTGCTTTTGCGAGCTACGCCGCCTAGAGTCCCGCCAGCAGGCGACGGACGAATAAAGGCCCGTGAATTGCGCGATAAAGTTTCCATGCGCGTTTTATCGCCTAAAATACTGCCTTTCGTAATACTGCTGCTTGGATCAACGGCTAGTACAGCAACCTTATGATTTTTCTCGCACAGTTGGTTCCCAAGCGCTTCAATAAACGTACTTTTCCCGGCGCCGGGAACTCCGGTAATGCCAACTCGCAAAGACTTTCCCGTATAAGGCAGCACAGCTTTTAAAACTTGCTGAGCTGTTTCCATATGAGCTGCCGCATTGCTTTCGACGAGCGTAATCGCTCTGGCTAAAATCATGCGATCTCCAGCCAAAACGCCCCGTACATATTCATCAGGCGATAAACTTTTCCGTTTCCGTACTAGAGCTTGCTGCGGTGGCGGCGTATCCTTATCGGTCATGCCATCATGACCGCCTTCCACGCCAGACATAACTTGACAAGCAAAGGCGCTGTCTTTCGTTGCCGGCGCCCATTCCGGCTTATGCGTTGAATAGCTCATCTCAGCTAACCTCTGACAATTGTTGAAGCAACGCCTCAAGAATCTTCTTAGCAGCAACGGGGATAACAGTACCTGGTCCAAAGATAGCAGCAGCGCCGTGCTGGCGTAAAAATTCATAATCCTGAGCGGGAATTACACCACCGATCACAACCATAATATCATCGCGACCGCGTTGTTTTAATTCTTCTACTAGCTGCGGTAATAACGTCTTATGGCCCGCTGCCAATGAACTAAAACCGACTACATGAACATCATTATCAACAGCATCCTGAGCCGTTTCTTCCGGTGTTTGGAACAAAGGTCCGATATCCACGTCAAAGCCCATATCCGCAAAAGCAGTAGCAATCACTTTGGCACCGCGATCATGGCCGTCCTGGCCCATCTTAGCAATCATGATACGCGGCCGCCGTCCTTCTTTTTCTTCAAATTCATCAGTCAACTCACGAACTTCCCGAATTATATCATTATCGTCAAATTCACTGCTGTATACGCCGGAAATCGAACGAATAATCGCTTTATGACGTCCCGATACTTTTTCTACAGCGGCGGAAATTTCGCCTAGACTGGCTCTGGCTCTCGCTGCTTCTACAGCAAGTTCTAACAAATTGCCTTCGCCGGTTTCTGTAGATTTCGTAATAGCGTCAAGCCAATAAGTCACCTTATCTTCATCGCGCCCGGATCTCAGTTTTTCCAGTCGACGAATCTGAGCTTGCCGCACGGCCGTATTATCGACTTCTAAAATTTCTAATGGATCTTCTTTTTCAAGCCGATAGCGATTGACGCCTACAATCATTTCCCTAGCAGAATCAATTCTCGCCTGTCGCCGCGCCGCCGCTTCCTCAATTCTCATCTTAGGCAGTCCCGTATCAATCGCTTTCGCCATACCGCCCAAAGCTTCCACTTCCTGAATATGAGCCCAGGAACGACGAATCAATTCATCGGTTAAGGCTTCTACATAATAGGAGCCGCCCCAAGGATCAATCACTTTGCAGACCTTCGTTTCATCTTGAATATAAAGCTGCGTATTTCTAGCAATACGAGCCGAAAAATCGGTCGGCAAGGCAATTGCCTCATCTAGTGCATTCGTATGAAGCGACTGGGTATGCCCTAGAGCGGCCGCCATAGCTTCAATACAAGTACGAGCTACATTATTAAAAGGATCTTGTTCGGTAAGACTCCAGCCAGATGTTTGCGAATGCGTCCGCAAGGCCATGGATTTTGCCTTTGTCGGATGAAACTGATTGACAATTTTAGCCCAAAGCATTCGTCCAGCACGCATTTTGGCGACTTCCATAAAATAATTTTTTCCCATTGCCCAGAAGAAAGACAATCGCGGCGCAAAAGCGTCAACAGTTAGACCAGCTTGAATCCCCGTTCGAATATATTCCAACCCGTCAGCTAACGTATAGCCAAGTTCAATATCAGCAGTAGCGCCAGCTTCCTGCATGTGATAGCCCGAAATACTGATACTATTGAATTTCGGCATATTCCGTGACGTATATGCGAAAATGTCGCCAATAATACGCATGGAAGCTGTCGGCGGATAAATGTAAGTATTACGAACCATAAATTCTTTTAGAATATCATTTTGAATTGTCCCTGATAAAACTTCTTTTTTAACGCCCTGTTCTTCCGCCGCCAAAATATAGAAAGCTAATACAGGCAAGACCGCGCCATTCATCGTCATTGACACAGACATTTTATCAAGAGGAATTCCCGAAAAGAGAATCTCCATATCGAGAATCGAATCAACGGCAACGCCCGCCTTGCCCACATCGCCAACTACCCGCGGATGATCTGAATCATAGCCGCGATGAGTCGCAAGGTCAAAGGCAATGGACAACCCTTTTTGACCAGCTGCCAGGTTACGGCGATAAAAAGCATTACTTTCTTCTGCCGTAGAAAAACCAGCATACTGACGGACCGTCCAAGGTCTTGTTACATACATCGTAGGATAAGGACCTCGCAAAAAAGGCGGTAATCCAGCTGTATAAGGCAAATGCGCCACCTGTTTATAATCTTCTTCCGTATACAATGCTTTTACATCAATTTGCTCCATCGTACGCGTAACAAGCTCTTCAAAAGACTTACCTGTTTCTTGCTCGATTTTTTTACGCCACTCCGCTACATTGGAAGGAGCAGGGTCATGAAACGACAGAGTCGTAAAATCCGGATTTTTATACATCATTTCATCCCCTTTCGCTGCTGCAAATCTGACAGAAGCTGATAGCAATTCGCTCGTACATGAACAAAATCATCGACACCGGCATCGCGATAAGTACTTTCAAACTCTTTCGCAGGTGCTCCAGCTACGAATAATTTTATTTGGGGAAGTTTTTCTTTAAGCAACTTCGCTAAAGGCGGTACCAATTCAGGATAAGTCGCATCAGTAGAACAAATCACAATAGCATCGGCTTCCGATCGAACGGCATTTTCAACTGCCGCTTCGACAGTAGCAAACCCGTCGTTTTTGAGAACGGTAAATCCAGCAACTTCCATAAAGCCTGTAGTAAAATCAGCCCTGGCTTTATGCTGCGGTATCTTCCCCATATTGGCCAGAAATACCTTAACATTATCGCCAGTTTTTTCACGATATACCTCTGTGCGGCTACGCAGCATTTCAAATTGTTCAGTCCAGCGCCGCGCCCGCAGCGGTAATACAACAAGATCCACAGGGTCCTCATCATTGAGAATCTGACGAATATCACCGAGCGTCGCTCCGGCCTGAGTCGCTTCGATAATTGCTTCAATCAGATCACCAACTGAGCCACTGGCATTATCGAGCAGCTTGTCAATGCAGCTTTGATACTGCGCCTCGTCTACATCAGCACGGTACTCTTCGATTGCTCTTTTGCGTAGCGCCTGCAACACCTTTTCTTGTCGCTCTGGCTTTGAAAGTGGTTCTTCTGTCAGATTCGGATACATGTTCGTTCCAACAGCCACATCAGAACGAACTGCTAAGTTTTTAAAGCGTTGCTGCAGAATGCTGCTAATTGCGTCTTGTACATTTCCTTCACTAATTGCCGCTAGAATGCCACTCTGCTTTTCAATATCCTGAAGTTTCTCCCAAGCTTGTTCGGCAATCTGATTCGTAATTGTTTCGATATACCAAGATCCGCCAGCCGGATCGACAGGTTCTCTTAAACCGAATTCATTTTTCAGCATAATCTGTGTATTACGAGCAATCCGTCGGGAAAAGGTATCACTAGGCCGAATCGCTTCATCAAAACAACTTACATGTAAGCTGTCAGCACCGCCAACTACGCCAGAAAAAGCTTGCGTTGTCGATCTTAATAGATTCACATAAGGATCATAAATTGTCCGATTGAAATAGGAAGTACGAGCATGAATATCAATTTTCTGCGACTCCAAGTCACCGCCAAAAGCAGCTACGATCTGTGACCAAATCATTCTCGCTGCTCGTAGCTTAGCAATTTCCATAAAAAAATTAGATCCTAAGGCAAAGGAAAAACGAATTTGTCTAGCAATCTCTTGAATCGTTAAGCCACGAAGTTGCAATGCTCGAATATAGGCAATTCCGGTCGCCATAGCGTAAGCCAGTTCCTGTATAGCATTCGCACCGCCATTATGATATATATCCCCGCGAATCAAAATCGTTTTCATATTGGGCATATGCTTTGACGCCCACGCAACACTATGAGCCATTTCATCATAAATCTCATCTAGTGAGCATATAAGATTGCCTTGACTTAACAATTCGCCCAACGGATCGGCCCCGATGCAGCCTTTCAGATTTCTATAAGACTGCCCGTTACTTTTTCGTAACGCGCAAACCATCCCGAGCAAAATCGCGCTAGATGCACCAGCATACAGCTGCAAGTCATGCTCTTCCAGCGAAATATCGAAAAATAGCTCCTGCATATCTTGCAACGTGGCTAAAGCCACACCAGAATCGCCGATCTGTTTCAGTTTCGCTTTATCAGAATCAATGCCAAGAAGTGTCGCTGTATCGACAGCTACCTGGATTGCTGTACCTCCCTTAGCAAGCTCCTGGCGAATCTGTTCATTGCATTTTTTCACTTCTGCCGCATCACTAGCTTGTGAAATTTCCCAAGAATCTTTTATATAACCGCTCGCCTTTGTTCCGCGCAAAAAATTCCCCTGTCCCGGATAAGAGCGAGGCTGAGATAGATTTTCCGCCTGCTCTCTTGTATAAATCGGCTCCAACTGAATGCCTTCGTAAGTTTTAGTAAACATTTTTTTTGCAAAAACGCCGCCCTTTAGAGCAACTGTAGCTTCTTCTTTCCATTCATCATATGTGGGAACGGAAAATTCATCAAATGTGACTTTCGGCAGCTCAGCCGCTGCAGCTTTATGATCTTGCATATTTGACATAATGTGCTCCCTTCTCTTCTTACTCCTTAGATCCGTTATCAGAAAAACAGACCGCTAAAACTCAAACTAGCAAGATTCCCCCTTTTTTCGCGATATAAACTCTAAATTAAGGGCTTGAACTCGCTTCCCGCTGTCTATCAAGACAAGCGTATCTAAAGTCAGTCTCCGCCACATTTATTCTTCATTTGTAAAACCGTCTTAGAAAATAACAATAGATAAAATAAAAAGCGTTCTTCTCCGCTAGGAAAAAAACGCCAGATTTAAGGCAGCACTATAAAAAACAATAAAAAATCAAAATAGGCTTCCCTGAATCCCCTTCCCATCGCTCGCAGGTCAAACGGTGATTGTCAGACAGGCAGTTCTCCTGGCTCTGGTTCATCGCTCGCTCAAACCTTCCCAGAACCAAATGTTCCAGTGGCATTTCTTGAGGTCGCTCTCCATTACAGTGGCGGGACCGCGTCGGTTTTTCACCGATCTTCCCTATTAAGCCTTTACAGGCACCTGTTCTTTTCTTTATATACTTTTCAGAAAAATCTATGCCATTACAATACCATTTTGATTCTTTATTGTCAAGTCGCAACATTCTAAATTAATTGTCAATACTAAAAATTCTACACGAAACAATTAGGAACGACGATACCTAAAATACACAAACATACCTACCGGTATGATCAAAGCTACCGAACCAATTATTTGGCCAAAGATTCCGTATAAAGGAGCAACAAGTCCAATCAAACTCAATACAGCAATCCACGCAGGCATGATCCAAACCGAAGATTTTTTCCCATAAGAAATAGAATCGGAAGTAGTTACGCTATGTTTATACTGCTTATTGCCAAAGCGAAGCAACCAGCCATAAATTCCAGTAAGAGTCATCATGATCGTCAATATACTAAATAATTCCCATAGACATTTTAACAACAGAGACTCGTGATTATGGAGATGCAAATCCATCAGAAAAGGAAAAACGGAAAAATATCCTGGCAAAGGTTTCGTATATGATTCTGAAGAAGTTGCTGTAAATGCCGATAAAAACACAAGCTGTCCCATGTGTTCCGCCGGATGTTCTTGCTTTTCTGTAATATAAAAGGTATAGGCGGCAACTTTACTATGTTCCTGTGGCAAATCAACTGACAAAATATAATCATTCGGAAAAGTCTGTTCCATATATAGCATTGCATCTCGCAAAGACCGCGGCTGTGATAACTCTGTCTTAATAGATATTTTTTGCGCCGCCTCACTGGTAACAGTAGCTATATAGCTGTTATAGGCAAAAGAAAACCATACAATGGCAATTCCACTAATACACATAACGGAAGCCCACATAAAAGTCAGCACTCCTGTATAGCGATGCCAGTCAAGGTAAAACCGACGCTTAGGTTCTCTACGGCACATACCGAATAAGGTATTACGAGAAAACGGGCCATATAGCCACATACCGGAAAGAATGGCCGCCAAACTTAGAGCGCATATTATACCTAACAGAAGCATTCCGCCGCTGCCTAGAGCCAAACGCAAATGTAAAATATGCATCCAGTGCATAAAGTTCTTTATAGCCGGATATTTTTCGTTCCCGCCATTTGCCCTATATAATTGGTCTGCTGCCGATTCATAGGCAAGCTGTTCGCCCCCCATACTCATCCTTGCCGCTATTTGTCGATGATCCGCTTGATCTTGCACCCGAAAAAGTAACCTCCCTTTCTCGGGTTGGGCTGTAATACTCTTAATTACTTTTTGCGGATAAATCTTTTTAAGCTTATCTTGACCAACTGGCATACCATCCCAAATCTGATCATAAGTAAGTGGAGTTGGCACATCACGTTGTTCCAGACGATTCCATTGCTGAACTTCATCTTTAAAAATAAGCGGAATTCCGGTTATGCAAAGTAACAGAAAAAAGATTGTGCAAACTACACTAACCCACCGATGCAATTGATATAAAAACCGCATAACTGCTCCCTCATAAGTCATCTCACTATAAATTTAGCTTATCTTACCTCTTTGGCCATATAATCCACAGCTTCCGGCATTTTGATTCCCGGATTCAATAAGAAAAGATCCTGCGGCAGATAATGCACTCGTTGATTCTTTACAGCCCGCAGACTGCTCCAGGCTGGACTACTAGCCATTTCTTGATTCATATGATCTTTAATTTCATCAATTTTCCCCATAGTCACAACAAAAATATCATCAGGATCTTCCTGCACAATTTTCTCCAGGCTAAAGGGAGTCATATCATTCTCCGCATTAATAGCCTGCTCTCCTTCAGCAATATTCATCATCCCTAAAAGTTTTGCCACACTTCCCGCCGTTGTTTGGGGAAGTTCTACTGTTACATCTTTGGCTGTCGCATGTAAAACAACAATTTTTCTTGGTTTATCCTTAGAAAAATTCTGCACTATAGATTGAATTTTTGCCTGCATAGCGCTAATAACAGCTTCCCCTTTTTCTTGCGTACCGCTTAGTTTAGCTAGGATTCGCAGCGTATTATAAGTATCCTCAAGTGTACGGTATTTTAATATTAGAACAGGAATATGATTACTCTCAAGCATTGGCACAAGTTTTTCGTGCATCCCCTGTACAGCAATAACAACATCCGGCTTTAAGCCCATCACTTTTTCCATGTTAACATTATAAACGTAACCAATCTCTTCCGCCTTTTCAGCCCCTGCCGGAAGAATAGCATTCTTAGAATTAGGACGGCCAACCGCTTTTCCATCTACTGCATATAAAAGATCTAAAATCGAAGTAGATAAAACCACGATACGCTCTGGTTTCTTTTCAACAATAACCTGTTTTCCTGTTGCATCAGTTACTGCAAAAAAAGCCTGATTATTCATATCCAATTTACCGGTATTACTCCCACAGCCAGCTACAGCAAGCAATATAACCAATAAAAGCAGCGCAATTGCAATCATACCATTATGTTGCATAAAAAGCCCTTCCTTCTCATTAGTCAGGGGACAGCAGAATATAATTCTTCTGTTCTCTACAACAAAAAATAGGCCCTTTTAATAAAAGGCCTATAAGTCAACTTTTCTATAAATAAACAAATAAAAAGTCCTTACAATCGCCTCCCCATCGCTCGCAGGTCAAAACGGTGATCATTAAACAGGCAGTTCTCCTGGCTCTGGATCATCGCTTGCTCAAACCTTCCCAAAGTTTTCACCTCAGTGGCATATCATGAGTTTGCTTCCCATTACAGTGGCGGGACCGCGCCGGTTTTTCACCGGTCTTCCCTATTAAGCCTTTGCAGGCACCTGTTCTATCGTTATTCAGTTTTGCTATAAAATCTACGTCCTTACGGTACCATTTAAAACCAGTTTTGTCAAATCGCACTACTCAATCAATTGCATTGGGAAAGTATCCTTCCCTAAAAACATTTCCACAATCGATCGTCGTTATTTTGAAAATCATCAACACCATATACATTCGTGCTGCCACATTGCGGACAACATTCTGCATAGGCACCATCACCTGTCGGTTTCAATATTGCACCCTCCGTATTAAATACCTTGCCACATTTTGCGCACTTTACAGCTGCCATACTTCGTCTCCCCTTATGCTAATTTTCAATACCTTTTCGAGCTTCAACACCTTGCTGATAATAATGCTTAACTTCTTTCATTTCTGTCACAAGATCGGCTTGTTTCATAAGTGCCTTGGAAGCTTTTCGCCCTGTAAGAATTACTTCTACAGATTCCAGTCGTTTCGCTAATATTGATTGCAACTGTTGATCGTTCACTAATTCAAAATAATTAGCCACAACAATTTCATCAAGTATTACCATATCAAATTCACCGCTACTTACTGCCGCCTCGGCTCGTTTCACGCCTTGTTCTGCCAGCGCTTTATATTCCTCTGGCGGCTTTCCCTGCGGAAAAACAACGACTTCATCACTCCATTGGGCTAATTCTTCGGGACTTAAGCTTCCCTCCTTCGCAATAAAAAAAGGCTTTCCTATTGTTTCAACCGTCAAATTTGGTGCTAGATTTTTCAATACGAGATGCTCACTATAACTTTTTGATTTCATAAACTGCAAGAAAAGCACCCGTTTTCCCGCTCCTAAAGCACGAATGGCTAAACCAATTGCCGCGGTTGTTTTTCCTTTACCATCTCCCGTATAAATTTGGACATATCCTTTCATAAATCATCAGCCTTCTTTCGCTACATGGTGGTATAGAAACATTATCTGTCTTTATACCATATCGTCCCCAAAAGCACAAGCGGAACCAACAATGCGACTGCCGCAATATCGTCCATCCCACCATAAAGCGGCGCAATAAAACCGAATACACTTAAAAACACTACACTAAGCATGAAATAGTTGGGCACAATCCTACTTTTGCCAGCCCGCACACTGATTACAGGGTGTATGGCAAAAAACTTCTTTTGCTGTCGCCTCAAAGCTAAGCCAAGCCCAGTAACAATTAAAAACATTGTTAATAAAATGTAGCCGGTCCAAATCACCTTAAGCAAAAAGCTCTGATGATTATGAAAATGTAAGTTCAAAACAAATGCTCTGATTGCCATATACCATGCTAAAGGTTTAACATAAAATCCTGGTGTCGACAAATCATTAGTGCCATAAGCTGAAACAAAAACAGTTTGTCCCGTACGATAAGGCGTCTGGACAACTGGTTTTATATAAAAACTATATATCGCCGATTTCGTCTCGGGCATCCGTAATGAAACGACTATATAATCAGGAAATTTTTTTCTTACAATGGCTAAGGCTTGCATCGGCGATTGTTGGACATGTGTTTGCTCATAACCTGAAAAAAATTGCTTTGCTTCTGTTTTTGCCGCAGAAATATAGGTATTGTACGCCATAGAAAATAGGACAAGACCGATACCACTTATACTTAATATCAACCCCCAGGTTCCCACAATAACGCCAGTAAGATTGTGTAGTCGACTCCAATATTGATAAGAGTTTCGTATGCCCACGATTGTCGTTTTTTTCCAGAACGGACCATATAGTCTAAAACCTGTAAAAATTGACAAAGCGCTAACAGCACAAATAAAGCCTAAAAAATTTCTCCCTAACGTCCCCATACCTAAGCGCACATGTAAGTCGTCAATAATGTGTAAAAACTGGGGGATAAATTGATATTTCAAAGTGTGATCGCCACGCGCAATCACGTCTTGCGTTCGCACATTATATAAAAATTCGTCGCCACCCTTGCTCTCACTATCTGCCATACGAAAACTGAGCATTCCTTGATCTTCTTTTACAGAAACATTTTTTATCGCTTGGTGTGGGTATCGGGATTGAATCGCTTCAATCCCGGCTCCTAACCCATCCCATAGTACCGCTTGATCAGCTTCAGCGCTATTAACAAGAGGATTGATCTGATTCCACTCAAGAATCTCTTCTTTAAATAATAGCGGCAAGCCTGTCAGACAGAGCAAAAAAAAGAAGATTGCACAAAATAAGCTCAGATAGCGATGAATATAATAAATCGTTTGCATAGCCATACCACATCAACCTAAAAAGAATATTTCATGCTAACACCATAGGTTCTACCATTAGCAGCTTCCGAAGCATAAAATTTGCGATCCAACAAGTTCTGAATACTTAGTTGCATTGACCACTGTTTATCTATTTTGTAATTCCACGAAGTATTTACCAAGAAAAATCCGTCTTCAGCGCCATATTCGCCAGTATCGGCATCCGGTTTCTGCCGCGCGCTTACATATTGCATATCAGTTACCCAAACTAATTTATCCTTAGAATATTCTACGCCAGCATGAATCAAATGTTTCGGAATATCCCAGTTGCGTGTAGTTTGGCCGCTAGCCGTATTTTCGCCGCTTTCAAAAGTATAATTAAAATAGGAAGACCAATTGGGGTCCATTTTATGCTTCAAAGAAAGCTCAATCCCCTTGGCCATACCGCTGTCCATATTATAATAAGCTTTTACAGCATTTCTTGTATCCAAGGCAATTTTATCTTGCGTCCGTACATGAAACAACGTAATATCAAGTGACGTATTAGGATCTAGACTTTGTTTCATGCCGATTTCGAAGGTATTTGAAGTTTCTGGTCTTAAATCAGGGTTAGCCTGCACACTCGACATGGAATCGCCAGCGCGACGATACAATTGATAAATCGTCGGCGGATTAAAGGAATGTCCATAGCTGACATAATACATCGTTCGGTCATTGGCCGCATACTCTAACGCGACTTTAGGGCTTGATTCATCAAAGCTTTTTGACGGATAATCAATTTTAGTACTACCAGCAATATAAGAGTAACCGCCATTCTTTTGGTAATGATCCATTCGCACGCCTGTATACAAATTCCACCGATCTGACAAAACATACTCATCCTGAACAAAAGCAGATAACGAATCGGTCGAACCTTCATTTTGGCTATTCAGTGTCCCAGCGGTACCCCAATCACGCCAATTGCTCAAATTATAAGCACTATAGGTCATTTTTTCTTTCAGCCAATTTGCTCCGGCAACAATGGTATGGCGATCGTAATTCCAAGTTTTTTGAATATCAGCTGTATAGTTTTTACTAGGATATTTCGCCAGAGTACCGGCGCCTGACCAGGCGATTGAATTCGCTGCCGAGCTTGCTGAGCTATAGCCTTCTTTTGTCACATCAGATAAACCAAAACCTACTTTTATGCTGTTCATACGATCTTCATAGCTAATCTTATGAATATCCTGTTCCCGCTCGCCATTATAGCCCAAATAATAATAAGGTTTCAGCGTAATATATTGACGATTTTGCGTCAAAAACGTACCGTTAAATAACGGATTTCCATTGCGATCATAGGCATAAGTAAACGGGTCATTATAAGAATAACGATAATTATTATGTAAATAAGAATAGGACATCACTTGATCTGGTGTAAGATCATAATCAAAATCGACATAATACTTTTCACTCAATTTACTCTTAGTTCCACGTCCACCGATTAAATAGCTTCCGTTGCTCAATTGCGGTACTTGTAGTGTTGTCGCCGCTGTACCTGTCGTTTTTCCGTCTACCGTATAATAATACCCGCGATAACCGTCAGTAGAATTTTTTTCATAACCAGCATTAAAAGAAAATTGTTCGCTCATCCGCCCTTCTACTCGTATGCTTTTCTGTTCGGTATTCTGACTGCCTGATGACAAATTCACTTCTGTCTTAGATTCGCCAACAGGTAGTTTTGATTTTTTAGTAATAATATTAATAACACCAGCTACAGCATGGCCGCCATATAAAGAAGAACTCGCGCCGCGTACAATTTCAATTCTTGCCACATCACTGACTGGAAAGGAATCCCAAGAAACACTACCATCAAAAGATGTATTTACTGGCTGTCCATTATATAGAACAAGAATGTTTTTACTGCCAAAGCCGCGTACTGATAAACCGTCTTTCACTTCGGCTGTCGGCGCCATATATATACCGACTTCATTTTGCAACGCTTCACGCACACTGAAAACATTACGTTTTTTTAAATCTTCTGCCGTAATAATCGTGACATTGGCTGGCACATTTTTCACTTTTTCTGTAATACGAGTAGCTGTAACAGTCACATCGTCTAACATAAATTCTTCAGTCGGTGCGGCTTGCACGATACCCCCTATCGTCAATGATGTCAATAACATAAGGCCCATACTCGTTTTAGCGCACTTCATTTTTTCATTACTCCTTCATATTGATGTTTTAGCCAAGACCCCCACTTTAAAATTTTGCGGTTAACGTAGTCGTAAAGCGATTTCTGTCAG
>URQW01000025.1 GCA_900550105.1 uncultured Pelosinus sp. | reverse complement strand
CATTTGAAATAAAAAATTTTTATCATCCATCCTACTATCTCCTCATTCATTCCCACCGGCTGTATCACCGTCGGCTCCTTTCGCTAACAGAGACAAAAGGATTGTATTGACCTTCTCCTGCTTTTGCCAACTAGCTGTCAAGGAAAGCTTGTCGCAGGGATTAGGATGATCCCAATCGGCCAACAAGTGTTTTAAAAAATATCCCTGATAATTGCAAGGAAAACTGGCCTCGCCGGTTATATCAGCTCCAATATAAGAAAAAGACGAACCGACTGCTTCGATAAGATAGACTACATCAGTCAGTGTCAAAATACCATTATCCCAATCTCCTGGCGACTCCTGCGCGTTTATGACATCCTTATCAAGACTGAGATATAAAGGCATTTCTTCCTTAAGGCTCGGCTCCAACAAGGTCATAATTTCCTGGCAATAATATTTTTTTCCCTTGCCGATCTCAGCTGGAATAAACAATAACTTACCAGATTGTTGTAAGCTATGCAAACTTAGCGCACGACGCAACCAACCATATGTTTCGGTCGCTCCTACGTGGACCACCTGCCGACATAAAGGCAGCTTCACGGCATGATACAGCCAATTACCGCAAGCATAACGCGGCAAAGCATAGGAACAGTCTGGATGATTGTCAAATACAAGTAAAGCAAAAGGATCTGTTAGTTTCTCCAGCGTAGCTAATGTTAAATGATGAAAATCACCAGACCCTAAAAAACGGCAGAATCCTGCCGGTGAAGCCTCTTGTAAAAGTTTAGCCTGAAAACGACGAATCGCTTCCTGGTCAGCCCAATACTGTAAGCTTGCCTGCAGGTCCCGCAAATAAATCCGTTTTATATCACGACGGAAAAAATCTAGGCTTCCGTCCGTGTCAAGAATAATCGGTTCAAGCACAAGGCGCCTCCTTCGCTACAGCTAAAAAGCAAAGTTTCCGGCTTTAAATACAGGAATCTCTGTCCCGTCGGCTTGAATTCCTGTAATCGTCAGATCAGCCGTACCAATCATAAAATCCTCATGAATCAAAGAATCATTTACCCCAGCAGCAGCAAGCTCTGCTCTGCTCTTCGTTTCGCCTTCAGACAGACAAACAGGATAGGCTTTGCCGATGGCCAAATGACAGGATGCATTTTCATCAAAGAGTGTATTATAAAATAAGAGATTCATATTAGAAATCGGCGAATCATAAGGTACCAAAGCAACTTCGCCTAAATAAGAAGCCCCGTCATCGGTAGCTATCAAATTTTGCAAAACTTTTTCACCGACGCGTGCTGCAGCTTCTACAATTTTACCGTTTTTAAAGACGAAATAAAAGTCCTCAATTAAATTTCCATTATAGTTAAGTGGGCGGGAACTGACAACTTTACCGTTCACACTGTCTCGCTTTGGCAAAGTAAAAACTTCTTCCGTCGGCATATTCGCCATAAATTCAAGCCCGGAAGGCGTCAGTTCGGAACCGCCAAGCCACAAATGATGTGCGGGAAGTTCAATCGTTACATCAGTTCCTAATGAATTTGTGTAGTGCAAAAACTGAAATTGGTGCTCATTTAAAAAGGAAAGACGTTTTTTCAGCTGTTTCTTATGGTGATCCCAGGCGGCTACAGGGTCAGCGCAATCAATTCGTACACTTTTGGCAATCGCTTGCCACAGCTTTTCTACCGCTGTCGCTTCCGTATCCTCTGGAAAAACCTTTCGAGCCCAACTAACCGTAGGCACTGATACGACAGTCCAGGTATTGCGATTATTCATCATATTTTCCCGATATTCTCTGAGCGCCTCACTGCTTGTTTTTTGGGCCAAAGCGAGCCGCTTCGGCTCCACATCTTTTAATAAAGTTGGATCATTGGCGGCAATGCTGATAAAAGCGGCCCCCTGCTTCATATATGACAAATAAAAATCCTGCTGCCACTGGGGAAACTCAGAAAAAATGACTTCCGGCCCTTGTTCGTAACGAATTTTGGCAAACAATTCATCTTTCCAGTTCATTACCACATCTCTGGCCCCAATCGCAAAAGCTTCCTGAGCAATCAGCCTAGCAAAAGACGCACATTCAATGGGTGTGGTAATAACGACGGTTTGATTCTTTTGCAAATTCACTCCAGCTTGTACAATCAGCTGGGCGTAACGCTGTAAATAAATTTCGTTCATGTATACCCCTCCTTGTTCTACCGGTAAAAAAGTAAGACAGATTCCGGCGATCCAGAAACTGTCTTGTCAAATTTGAAGCAAGCGACTTTTTAATTCAATAGTTCAATTTCTACCCATTCTTGACCATATAAGCCGCTCTTCACTTCACTAATATGCACAATTCCGTCCGCTTTTAATAAAGTACTAATTAATCCCGGCTTGCCATCAATTGGCTCTGCCCAATAATCACCGCCGCGCCGCACAAGGCGAACACGAATAAAATCATCACGTCCCATGACCGAAGCAACACTGCGTGTCAGACGCGCTAAAATACGATGTACCGCTTCTGGTGGCTTTTGTCCGAGTAACAAAGCTGCGGCTGGCTTGACTAAAGCATTACAAACCGTCATAGCTGCTACAGGCTGACCCGGCAGAGCAAATACGGGAGTACGGCCAATCATGGCAAAAATAGTAAGCTTACCAGGATTTACGGCAATTTCCTTAAGCAAAACGCCCTGCGTATCAAAACGTTGCAAAACTTCTAGCGTCTTCTCCCGCGCGCCAGCAGAACTTCCACCGGAAATTAGAATCAGGTCACTACTTACAAGCGCTTTTTCCATAGCTCCATAGAGGGTTTCAGATTCATCTGGTACAATGCCGCACCGCTCAACCTGACAGCCGACCTGCTCCAACACAGCTCCTAATGCATAGGAATTGACATCGCGAATCTGTCCCTCACCGACAGTTCCACCCACATCGACGACTTCATCCCCTGTTGATAAAATAGCTGCCCGCGTTCTTTTATTGACCTTCACTGAACTATAGCCGCAAGCGGCCAAAGCGCCAATAAGCTGGGGTGATAGAACCTCGCCTCGCTTGGCCACAAGAACATCCTGCTTAAAATCCTCGCCGCGCAAAATCACATTTTCCTGCGCGGTTACCGGATATGGTACTAACAATCGATCCTCTACCACGCTACTGCTTGTAGGTAGCATCAGTACCGCATCAGCTCCTGGCGGCAACATGCCGCCAGTCGGAATAAGGGCTGCTTCGCCTGGCTGCAAAACAAAACCTGCTGCCTCTCCCATTCGAACCGCCCCGCTAATTCTTAAGGAAACAGGCTGTTCCAAAGATGCATCTTTTACATCAGAACTATGTATGGCAAAACCATCAATGGCAGCACGGTCAAAGGGCGGCAAGTCTTCTTTAGCAACCATATCAACAGCGGCAATCCGTCCTAGTACTGTTGCTAAAGCCACTTCTTCTACTTCAGGCTCCAAATGGGCCAGTGATTGCAATATCACTTTGAGAGCTTCCTCTAAAGCCACTCCATGATCAGGCTTCATGCTACTCCTCCTTTACCGTCTTCTAGCTACTTGTCTTATAAAGATCAATTCAACATCAGTCAGTCTATTTCCTGCGAAAAAAAGAAGCCGCCGCGCTTTCTCCATAAAGCTCCGGCAGCATAACAAATCAGTTTTTTTCTTGTTCTGTAACTTGATCCAAGTCAATATGACAATAACCGCTAGGATTTTTCTTCAAATAGTCTTGATGATACTCTTCGGCTGGATAAAAAGAGCGTAGCGGCTTTACTTCGACCACGATGGGTCTTGCATACTCAATCTGCTTCTTCTGCAAGAACTGTTCAATCACAGCTTGTTCATCAGGATCATTATAATAAATCCCCGTCCGATACTGAGTTCCCACATCATTGCCTTGACGGTTTTTTACTGTCGGATCAATAATGCGAAAAAAAGCTTCCAGCAGTTGATCCAAAGGCAGCTTTTTTTCATCATAGACAACTTCACAGATTTCAGCATGGCCTGTAGTTCCCGTACAAACAGCCTCATAGCTAGGATTTGGTATTACCCCTTGACCATAGCCGACAGTAGTATCAACTACTTTGGCAAACTGTTGAAAATAGGCTTCCACGCCCCAAAAGCAACCACCAGCAAGCCAAATTTTCTTCATATGAGTTCCCTCCTCGCCTAAACTTACCAGCTAAACAAATTGCGTTTATAAATTAATATTAACTATCTACAAATGCAAATTATCTTTTTCTGTAAATATAACACGAAATATTTCTGGCGTCAAACTGGAGGAACTATACAAGCTAAAATAATGAAACTTAAAACAACGTTAAGGACCCCAAACAAAGTGGAACAAGATACGGTGCTAAAAGCGTCGTAATTAATCCCATGAAAATCATGGTAAGACTAGCCATAGCGCCTTGTAGCGAACCGCCTTCATGGGCTTTTGAAGTACCTGTGCCGTGAGCAGCAGCGCCAAGCATCATCCCCTTCGTTACGGGATTTTCAATCCGGGCTAGCTTAAATAAGGGCGGTGCAAGAAGGATCCCAATAATCCCCGTAAGAATGACAAATACAGCTGTGATTGCCGGATTACCGCCAACAGCCTCGGAAACATTAATCGCCATGGGTGTTGTAATTGACCGCGGTGCCAGACTTTCTAAGAGTTGACTGCTTAGCCCAAAATGACCAGCGACCAAAATTGATGAGATAATCGCAGCAACAGCGCCGCCTGTTACGCCAAGCAAGAGTTCTTTTAAATAGGCTTTCACCACTCGTTTATACTTATACAACGGAACAGCTAGCGCAATCGTTGCTGGCTGCAACATCAAGGTAAGCCACTGGCCGCCTTGGTTATAATTCTCATAAGGGATTTGAAATAGCAGTAACGCACTAATTAATAACAGCGGACATACAATTAGTGGTGACAAAAACGTAGTGCCTGTCACTTGATAGAGTCGTTTTGATAAGCCATAAATCAAAAGAGTCGCTAAAATACTAGATAGAACGTACATATTGCCTCCTTCTGCGCCGATACTTCAAGGCGCCTTCTGTCAGCAAACCGACAGAAAGTAAAACAATTGCTGTACTCGCAATAATTGCTATTAGTAAATAAGATGCTTGGTTAAGTAATAAAGTTTGGAACCGGACAACCCCGATAGCGGAAGGAATAAAAAATAGTAGTAGTTCAGAAATTAAGATGCCAGCGCCAAGCTCTACCCAATGAATCGGAATAATCTTGTATTCCAACAAGATATATAAAATTGCCAGACCCCAAATATTTCCTGGGATCGCCAGAGGAATAATCTGAGATAGTTCATTTCCCAGCCAGCTGAGTCCGCATAATAGGATAACCTGCAGCAACATTTTGGCAAAGTTCATGTGCCGTCACTCCTTTATTTTCGTTCTTTTGCTTTAACAGGTTGAACCTATTGTATACCTACTGGCAGGATAACAAAAATACATGTTGTATATAATAGCTATTACTTAAAGTTATCATATTTTTTTAAAAAACGTAGTCATAAGGAGTTTTTATGGACCTGATTCATTTGATTTACTTTGTCGAAGTAGCCAGAAAAAAAAGTTTTACCCAAGCAGCCAAATCACTGCACGTAAGTCAACCAGCCATCAGTAAAGTGATCAAAACTCTGGAAGGCGAACTTGATACCACTTTACTGGAACGAACGGGCCGTGAAATTTTATTGACAGATACAGGCGAAGCCATCTTCGAACGAGCACAATCCATTTTAGCCGAAATGACTAATTTGCGCTCAGAGCTTGCTGATATTACTGGCCTAAAACGAGGAAAACTCACCTTTGGACTCCCCCCTATGATCGGCGCTCGCTTTTTTCCGCAAATTATCAGCCGTTTTAAACAATCTTATAGCGAAATAGACATACAAATTATGGAGGCTGGTTCAAAAGAGGTAGAATCAGCGATTCAATCAGGCCTCGTAGAATTAGGTGTCGTAGCCCTACCGCTACAAGGACTTCATTTTGAAATTTTTTCGTTGCTTGATGAGCCGCTTCGCGTAGTCTTACCGCCTAGTCATGAATTAGCACAAAACAGCGAGATTCCCTTAGCTGCTTTGCATCAAGAATCATTTATTCTCTATCGTGATGATTTTTCCTTAAACGACTTAATTTTACAAGAATGCCATAAAGCAGGCTTCGAACCAAAAATTGCCCTGCAAAGCTCGCAATGGGATTTTATTGCCGAAATGGTTTCGGCAAATCTAGGCATTGCGCTACTGCCCCACACGATTTGTCAGGAACTAGATCCGAAACGCTTTGCCATTGCCCGCCTAGGCCAGACAGTCATCCCCTGGCACCTTGCTATGATTTGGAAGCAAGGAAAATATCTATCCTTTGCCGCCAGACAATGGCTTACGGTAACTAAAAATTACTTTGCCAATGATCTAAAAAAACAGACACCCCTCCAGTACTAAGTTGGAAGCGATGTCTATGGAAAGCAATACTATAAAAGAGTATTAAGTACTATTGTAATTTAGGTCGAACAAACTGGGTAGGAATAGCCTGCAGCGGGTCTTCTGGCCAATAATGCTTCGGATAACGACCTTGCAGATCTTTTTTAACAGAAAAATAAGTATTCCGCCAAAAATTAGCCAAATCACTTGTAACTTGTACTGGCCGCTGCGCTGGCGACAATAGGTGGAATGTCAAGGGAACTTTGCCGCCCAGAAGACGTGGCGTATCTGTCAGGCCAAAGAGTTCCTGCAGCTTTACCGCTAATCTGGGACAAGCGGGATCATCGTAATGAATAACCACTTTGCGGCCACTTGGTACAAGAAACTGTTCCGGCGCATAGGTCTCTAATAACTGTCGCTGCGGCCAAGATAGCAGGCCTTCTAGCAGCGGCAGCAGTTGAATCTGATCGAGATCTGCCTGTCCACGAATGGTTCCGCAATAAGGCAGTAGCCAAGTTTCAACGGTTGCCAGCAAAGCCTGTTCGGAATAATCGGGCCAATCTTGCGGGGAATAATAATGCATAAACTCCATTCTCTGACAAAAGCGCTGCGCTGCTTTTGTCCAAGGAAGTAAGAGCTCTCCTTGCTGCAACAATTCTACCAATAGCGGTAGTAACACTTCATTTGCAGGTAGCGGCGCTACCTGCTCCTGTAAAACTAGAGCCCCCAACCGCCGCTGCCGCCGTGCCTGAAGCACCTTGGCCGCTTTATTCCAAAGCACCTTTTCCGTTGTTTCAATAGCTTCACTACAGCATTGTTCTAATTCTGCCTCACTTAATGGTGCAGCCAGCAAAATCGAGCTATCGGCTCCCTGCAATTCAAGTTCAGCAATCGCCAAATAGGCAGAATCAGCAATCGCTCCATTAGAAGCTCCGTGCCGCCAAGTTGCGCCGCTTCCTTGTCGCAGCAAATAACGTCCATTACTGCGTTGCTGCGCAATCCGATCCGGATAGGCCCACGCTAAAAGCAGGCCTGCTGCCGCCACTAGCTTCTGAGGTCTCACGGGTCCAACAAGTTGAAATACTTTCTGCAAATACTCGGCTTCCCGCGCAAGCAGCCGCAGTTCCGCTTGTTGGTTTGCTTGAAATAATTCTTCTAAGAGAACACGTATATCGGCTTCCCGACTGGTTCTTTTTTGCTGCCTGGCTTGCAAAAATGCTGCTAAGTAACAAGCTTCCCGGCCAAGCTGCCAAGAAGCCGCTGCTAAAATCATATGAGATAAGCGCGGATGAATCCCAGCAGCGGCCATAGCGCGGCCATGCTCTGTCACTGTGCCCGTTTCATCCACAGCGCCAAGCAATTGCAGTAAATCCCGTCCTTGCGCCAAAGCAGCGCTAGGCGGCGCATCTAGCCAGGCAAGCGAATACGCGTCCTTCGTGCCCCAAAGTGACAGCTCTAACACCAAGAAAGCAAGATCAGCTTCCAAAATTTCCGGTTTCCCCTGTAGAGCAAAGTGTTGCTCTTGTGTCTGCGTCCACAAACGATAGCAAATCCCCGGCTCAGTTCGGCCAGCTCGACCGCGGCGTTGGTCAGCTGACGCTAGCGAAACAGGAATTGTGTCTAAATAAGTTAAAGCTCGTCGCGGCGAAAACCGCGGTACTCGCATCAGCCCAGAGTCAATAACAATGCGGACCCCTTCCACAGTCAGACTTGTTTCGGCAATGGCTGTTGCTAAAATAATTCGCCGCTTGCTTTGCGGTCGCAGTATCGCTGCTTGCTCCGTCTGACTTAAGGAACCATGCAACTCCAAAACAACAAAAGTATCCTCGCTTGCCCGTATCAAAGCGGCCGCTTGACGTATTTCTTTGCGTCCTGGCAGAAACACGAGTAAATCACCGGTCTCTTCTGCCAAAGCTTGCCTCGTAACGACGCAAAGCGCCTGAAGCCAGTTTTCAGTTGGTCTATCTAAATATATTGTTGTAACCGGAAAAGAGCGGCCTTCACTAATCACGACTGGGCAGGAACCAAGCAAAGAAGCAACAGGCTGAGCTATTAAGGTTGCCGACATTACCAGAAGTTTTAAGTCAGGCCGTAGTATAGCCTGACTTTCTAAGCATAAAGCCAATCCTAAATCGGCCTGTAGGCTCCGTTCATGAAATTCATCAAAAATAACAATATCCCATTCGCTTAAAGCCGGATCAGCTTGCAACATGGGGATTAAGAGACCTTCCGTAATCACTAGAAGGCGCGTTTTAGTACTCGTCTTACTGGCTCGGCGCATGCGATAGCCCACGGTTTGCCCTACAGATTCGCCAAGCAAGCCAGCCATATATTCGGCCGTACTTTGCGCCGCAATACGCCGCGGTTCTAGCACTAAAATCCGCCTCTCTTTTGTAGCAGTTGATAGAAGCGCTAAGGGAACTCGCGTTGTTTTACCAGCGCCAGGCGGAGCAATGAGTACGGCATTACTCTTCTGCAAAACTGCCGTTAATTCATCAAGCACCGCCTCAACTGGTAAGACAGTTTTCCCCTCACCTTGTTTCAATGTCTTTCACCCGCCGTAAAAAAGCTTCAATTTTCCCGGTCGACCCTTCTATTTCAAAATCATTGATCCATTGCCCGCCCTTTTCAAAACGAGTTTCCACCAAAGTCGCCTGAACACCACCAGCTTCGGCAAGACGAAGCACCTTCTCTTCTGCTAAAAAAGTCTTTAATGCAATGGAACTATGAATCTCTGCTTTATCCATAAACTACTCCTTTTATCCAAACCAATTAGATTAATTTGCTAAAAATCCCTATAGAAGCAAAGATAACCGTCTGTTATTCGCTACAGACGGTTATCTCACTTGTATCATCTTTCATCTTATACACGCTTTTAGCCAACTAGGACACAGTTAGGCTAAGATCGAAAAAGCATTTTGCTGTTGCTGCCACTGCTTCGGCAACATCATCATATTCACATACATTTTCAGATTGGACTGTTGAAACAAACTATAGGCGTTAGCTACATCAGAATCGCCCATCGAAGAAGCCGAGCTTTGCTGATTTGCCGCCATTTGCGCCGAATTATCAGCACTCCTATGTAAAGAATTAATCATAGTTCCAGCATAAGCGCGAGAAGAACTAAGCTGACTAAGCCCTTTATCCAATGCGGCAATGGCATCATTCGCGCCGCTTTGTGTCGATACATCTACGCTTTGAATCCCCAGTGCAGCCGTTGACGCATCGCTCAGCGAATAGGTCTGGTTTTGTCCGGCATTGGCGCCAGTTTGAGCAACTCTTTCACTCATACCATTGTTGGTATAAATCGTATTATACTGAGTTTGACCAGCATTCATATCCACTTGGGCACTTAACTGCCCCATTTCCTGCTGAATCATGGAACGATCTTCATCTGTTAAAGTGCCATTAGCAGCTTGCACAGACAATTGGCGCATTCTTTGCATTACGTCACTGGAATTGCCCATAGAGCCTTCTGCCGTATTCAGCAAATCAGCAGAACTTTGACTATTAGCAACTCCCTGTGAATACCCGCTGATTTGTCCTGCCATTTTTGATAAAATCGCAAGTACAGCTGGATTATCGGCTGCCTGATTCACCTTTTTACCTGTTGCAACCTGTTGCGCCGCTTTCTGGCTTGCTATCTGATACTGATTTGAATAAGAATAGGACGATATATTGGAAGGAATTCGCATGATACTCACCGCCTATTATATAATGTTACTTTAAGAATAAAGGTTCTTTGTTAACCTGAAAATAGTTCAAAAGTCCTATTTATACTCCACTTGCTGTAAAAGCCTGGCTGACAATTGCTTGCGCTTCAGCCTGAATCGCTTCTAAATGCTGTGGACCACAAAAGCTTTCGGCGTAAATCTTATAAATATCTTCCGTACCTGATGGTCTAGCGGCAAACCAGCCGTTCGCTGTGCAAACCTTCAAGCCGCCGATGGCCGCCTGATTGGCTGGCGCCTTCGTGAGTTTCGCTGTAATCACTTCGCCTGCCAAAGTATCTGCGGTAACTGCTGTTTCGGAAAGATTGGTCAGCACGTCTTTTTGCTTACTGTTAGCCGGAGCTTCCATACGAGCGTAACAAGGAGAGCCGAATTTTTCCGTCAGCGCTTCATAATGTTTCGCCGGATCACAGCCTGTTTTCGCAATCATTTCTGCTGCTAAGAGGCATAAAATAATTCCATCCTTATCAGTCGTCCATACGGTACCATCTTTACGTAAAAAAGATGCTCCGGCACTTTCTTCGCCGCCAAAACCAAAGCTGCCATCAAGCAAGCCTGGCACAAACCATTTAAAGCCTACCGGCACTTCCGCCAAGGGCCGACCCAAGCTCGTAGCTACACGGTCAATCATCGACGAGCTTACAAGGGTTTTGCCGACAGCCGCCGTCTTCGACCAAAGCGGCCGATTCTGAAATAAATAAGAAATCGCCACTGCCAAATAGTGATTCGGATTTAAGAGTCCGGCACTTTTAGTCACAATGCCGTGTCGGTCAAAATCGGGATCGTTGCCAAAAGCAATATCGTACTGATCTTTTAATTCAATCAACCCAGCCATCGCATAAGGAGAAGAACAGTCCATCCTAACTTTACCATCAGAATCGATATTCATAAAGCTAAAAGTCGGATCAGCAAAACCGTTTCGCACCGTAATATCTAAGCCATAGCGGCTGGCAATTGGTTGCCAATAGCCCAGACCAGCGCCTCCCAAAGCATCGGCAGCAATTTTCAGTCCTGAGCCAGCAATCGCTTTCATATCAATGATCTGGTCAAGATCTTCGACATAAGGTGTAATAAAATCATATTCTTCCATATGGTCGGCCTTACGAGCCACAGCATAGGGTAGCCGTTTTACTGCTGCATTTTTTTCTTTCAGCAAATCATTGGCATAAGCAGCAATCCACTTAGTAGCCGCCGTATCGGCAGGTCCGCCATGGGGCGGATTGTATTTAATGCCGCCATTATCTGGTGGATTGTGAGAAGGCGTAATAACAATCCCATCAGCTAAACCAGTTTTTCTTCCTTTATTATAGGTTAAAATGGCGTGCGAAATACTAGGAGTCGGTGTATAGTTCCCATCCTTCGAAAGACGCGTCGCCACACCATTCGCTGCTAATACTTCTATGGCGGAAATAAAGGCAGGCTCCGACAAAGCATGCGTATCGAAACCAATAAACAAAGGGCCGTCAATGCCCTGACTTTGGCGATAGCAGCAAATGGCCTGAGTAATAGCATGAATATGATCTTCATTAAAGGTGTAATTGAGGGAATTGCCACGGTGACCAGAAGTACCGAATACAACGCTTTGTTCTGGCTGAGAGCCGTCTACCTTGTTGACATAGTAAGCACTAATAAGCCGAGGGATATGAACAAGTTGTTCTGGTAAAACTTTTTTTCCTGCTAAGGGATGAATTGACATAGTAACAACACCTCCTAAAAACCTTTATTACAAAATTCGCTAAAGTTTCGCTTTTTCCCTGTCTTCTTAAGAATTTTTATAGCCCCGGGGCTTGCCATCAACATCATCATAAGCCTCGCGGCACTGGGGAAAGCGATTACAGCCCCAAAAAGGCCCATTTTTCCCTTGGCGAAGTTGCAAACTACCTTGTTTACAGCGAGGGCAAGGATAAAGCGGCTTTTGCGGCTGACCATCAGCATCATCATAAGTCGCCCGGCAAGCAGGATAACGCGAACAGCCCCAAAAGACGCCATTTTTCCCTTGTCGTTGTTGCAGCACCCCTTGACCACAAACTGGACAAGGATGAGCACCAGCAAGAGGGGGCGAAACTTTAACTGCTTTTTGACACAACAACGTCATGAACTGTGACTGTTTTTGTAAAAAGTCGCCAAGGGTGCCTTCCCCTTGGGACATTTGCTGCAGTTTTTCCTCCCATAAAGCCGTTGAATCAGGGTAGGTTAGTTCATCAGGCAGCATATCGATCAATAGATAGGCTCGATCTGTCGGTATTAAATACTTCTTTTTTCCCTCTGGTTTTAAAAAACCGCGCTGACCTAATTCCTGAATGATCGTCGCTCGCGTCGCCTCTGTTCCAATCCCAGCCACTTCTTTGAGTTGTTTTTTTAGTTCAGCCTGTTTCACAAAGCGATGTATTTCCTTCATGGCGGCTAGCAAGGTAGCAGCCGTAAAACGGCTTGGCGGCTTCGTTTCTTTCTGCTCTAGCGATGCCGCTAAAAAATCAGCTGTATCGCCTTGCTTCATCGGCGGAAGTAAGTCAGAAGCTTTATCCGCCTCATCGCCGCCTGCTTGATTTTCTTCCTCGCCAGAATTCTTTTCATCAGCAGAGTATAGGGCTTTCCACCCCATGTCGATAATCGTGCGTCCGCTTGCCGTAAACAGTTCATCACAGTAAGAAACTTCTACTTTCGTCTGCTTATAGCGATGAATTGGATAAAATTGCGCCAGGTAAGCCTGCGCAATCAAGAAATAGAGATCTTGTTCAATTTTACTTAGCTTCACTAAATTTGCCTTTTCCTGTGTCGGAATGATCGCATGATGAGCCGTAATTTTCTTGTCGTTCCAAGCGCGGCTTTTGAGCGATGCATCAGCGTCTTGCGCCCACTGAGCCAAAAGGCTAGCTCCTGTTTCCTTGAGGTTGGCTAAAATCACCGGTACATCTTCTAACTGCGATTCAGGGAGAAAATCGCAATCAGAACGGGGATAGGATGTAAGCTTTTTTTCATAGAGCTTTTGCGCTCCGTCCAAAACGGCCTGAGGATCATAGCCGAATTTTTTCCCAGCTAAAACCTGCAATGCTGATAAAGATAGGGGCAGCCGCGGTGATTCTTTTTTTTCCGTAGTTTCATAGCGCGTAATCTCGGCTGTCTCGATAGTTTTATTCTGCACAAACTTCGCCAGAAGCTTTTCTGCTTCCCTTTTGTCAACGAGTCGATTTTCTGAATCAAGCCCTAACTGTTCGTCACTAGGACGAAACTGCGCAGTAAAGCCTCCCTTTAGATGGCCAAAATCTGCTTTGATATTATAATAATCAATTGGTTTAAAATCCTTAATCTCCCGTTCGCGTCGCACAACTAAAGCAAGAGTCGGCGTTTTTACCCGTCCTACTGGCAAGGTTAGCTTGTGGCCAGCCCATTGCGCTGCCAAAGTATAGGCACGCGACAAATTCATACCAATCAGCCAATCAGCCCGCGCTCTCGCTAAAGCAGACTGCTTTAGATTAAAAAAAGCCTGATTTTCTTTCAAGTTTCGCAAAGCCTTTTTTATGCTTTGCTCATCAAGGGCATTCAGCAAGACTCGCTTTACAGGTTTTTCATTATGGACATAATCTAAAATTTCGTCAATCAGCAGTTGCCCTTCCCGATCGGGGTCACCAGCATGAATAATTTCCGTAGCTTCGCCTAACAGACGGGCAATCACGCCAAACTGTTTTTCACAAGATTTCTCAATAAGAAGCTGCCACTCCTGCGGAATAATCGGCAAATCTTCCATACGCCATCGTTCATATTTCACATCATATTCGCCAGGCTCAGCCTGACGAAGAATATGGCCATAGGCCCAAGTTACCGTGCCATCGCCGGTAATGAAGTATCCATCAAGACGGCGCAGCGGCCCTGGTAAACATTTGGCTAACTCCAAGGCCATACTCGGCTTTTCTGCAATATACAGTTTCAATCCATTCTACCTCAACTTTTTTTCTACTTCGATCAGCCTGTTCATTTTATCTTGTATTGCCGCAGCTGTACAGTCTTGCGGTCAATAACCTGTTCTTCTTTACTTCTCACTTAGCGAAAGGATTCCTCTTTTAACAGGATTTTAACGCAGGAAAAGCGAATCATTATATAATGAAATCTGTTGTGCTTCGCTATCCAAGTAAAAAAACACCTCTGCTGCTCTCGCAGTCAGAGGTGCTTCTATTCCCAGCAAACCCGTTTAGATAATCCCTTCGATTTTTAGCAAGGTTTGCGCAATGATCGTAGAAAACAGAAATGTCCCGGTATATACGGCCAAAGCTACTATAATAATCCGCCACGACATCTTTTTAAACATGGGCAGATCCTTGCCTACAGACAGACCGGCATAGGCCAGTATGGTTGTACAGAGGGCCAGAAAATCCACTTTTGCCGTATAGGTGGCAATCAATGGGGCAATGGGAGAAAAAGGCATAGAAACAAGAATGGCTACAATCGAAATCCAAAAGACTAGCGGCAATTTAACAGGCATAATATGGGTTACGCCAATTCCAACTAAGGTGACAGCCAACAGTAAGCCATAGCCAATCGCTGTATCTAGGAGCGAGACATGGTAGCCAATGGAGTTGCCTAGAATTGTAATAATACTTGTGATCAGAAAAATAATTAGCGGCTCTTTCCATTTCATAGGGCTCTCTCCTCCTTCGTCTGCTTTTTCCCTAGAATCGGCGATAAAATCTTATAAAGATAGTTTGTGACAGGCAAAGACACGAAGAGACAGAAATAAATTCCCACAATCGTTGTCAGCAAATTACTCGCGCCAGCATACATTAAAATCTCATTGGCATATTCGGGAAAAACAGCTTTAATCGCGCCAGAGGCGGCTGCCATCATACTGCCTGACCCAAGGCCTGCTCCCATGGCCAATGCATAAGGATGAAAAATCTGCAGTGCTGCCATATAACCGGCTAAAAGGCCAATCCATACCGCCCCAAAGACAGTACCGCAAATATAAACAGCCATAACCCCGCGGCCTTCCGGCGAATTCAAACCATATTTTTCGGCGATAATCGCAATATTGGGTTCTCGGTCAATCGAAAAGGTGGCTCCCACTGATTCGCGACCAAGGCCTAAGAGCAACGCTAGCGGCAAACCTAAAATGACCGTTCCAAAGAAATGGCCCAATTCTTGCAGTGACAGGGCGAGTCCTGAATGAGCCAATTTAGCTACAGACGGTCCAATAATTACGCCGAGTTTTGTAACTAGCAGCAAAGTAAGCAGCGTCATAACTTTTGATGCATAAGTCATTTCCTCTACTTTCATTACCTTAAGACGAGGCCAACTGATAATTCCGCCGAGAATCATGGCGTAAAGCATGGGCAACAGCATTAAAACACCAGGTCCTAAAGGGATTTTTTTGGTACCAATGCCTTCGCAAATTACTACTAAAATAAGAGCGCAAAGATGAACTTTCCAATTTTTAATCACTTCCACTCTGATTCCTCCTTATCAATTTTTATTTTACTGTCAAAAAAAGAGCACTTTGATTGTATAATTAGAAGAAACATTTGTCAATTGCAAACAAACATTTTCAGGAGATGATTTTCATGTCACAGGAAGAATTAAAGAAAAAAGTCTGTCAAAGTATTGACGAACATAAAGAAATAATCTATTCTCTGGCTGAATCAATTGCGACAGAGCCTGAAATGGGCTTTAAAGAAACCAAGACGTCTGGCAAGGTTGCCGAACTTTTTACGAAATTTTCAATTCCACATAAAACAGGTCTAGCGCTGACTGGCGTAAAGGGACTCCTTACAGGTAAAAGCTCCAAACGAAAGATAGCTGTTCTCGGCGAACTTGATGCCGTCACCTGTTTCGATCACCCCCTCTCAGATCCCCAGACAGGCGCGGCTCACGCCTGCGGCCATCATGCCCAAGTTGCCGCGATGGCTGCTGTGGCAATAGGTCTTAAGGCATCAGGTATTATGGCTGAGTTAGACGGCGATGTGGTTCCCTTTGCCGTTCCGGCGGAAGAATATGTAGAAATTGAATATCGCAACCGCTTGCGACGCGAAGGAAAAATCGGCTATTTAGGCGGCAAAGCCGAGCTCATCCGCCTCGGCGCTTTTGATGATATTGATCTGGCTATGATGATGCATTTATCCACAACAAGTGATGAAGGCCGCAATATTTACGTCGGCGGATCAAGCAATGGCTTTATTGGCAAAATGATTCGGTTTATTGGCCGCGAAGCCCATGCGGCCGGTGCGCCTGAAGAAGGTATTAACGCCTTAAATGCTGCTTTGATTGCACTAACAGCGGTTCATGCCCAAAGAGAAACATTCCGTGATGAAGACCATGTACGGTTTCATCCTATATTTACCAAGGGTGGCGATTTGGTAAACGTAATTCCTTCTGATGTGCGCTTAGAAAGCTATGTACGTGCCAAAACCCTACCTGCCATGCTTGACGCGAACAAAAAAGTCGACAGAGCGCTACAAGCGGGCGCCATGGCTGTGGGGGCTCAGGTAGAAATTACGGATCTTCCTGGCTTTCTGCCACTCATTAATGACCCTGATTTAACAAAACTATTTCAAACCAATGCCGCTTGCCTCATCGGCGCGGAGCACGTTCATTCGCTGACACATCATGCCGCAAGCACCGATATGGGTGATTTGTCACATCTCATACCAGTCATTCATCCTTGGGTCAGCGGCGTAAAAGGGCAAGCTCATGCTCGAGATTTTGCTGTAACCGATCGGGAGATGGCTTATCTTATGCCAGCGAAAGCCATGGCTATGACAATTATCGACCTTCTCTATAATCAAGGGGAAACTATCGAAAATTGTCTGGCTGCTTATAAACCGGCCATGACGAAAGAAAGGTATCTTACTTTTATGAATTCCATTGAAAAAAAGAACTCCGGTGACTAACAGAAAGGAATTTACAACAATTATGAAATCCAATATGTTTTTACTCCTAGCCGCCTTGATTTGGGGCTTTGCCTTCGTAGCCCAACGCGTCGGCATGGATCATGTCGGTCCTTACACCTTTAATGGGATTCGTTTTGCTCTGGGAGCGCTCTCGTTAATTCCACTCCTGTTGTTCCTACCCAAAAACGAGTCTGTGACAGCTGAAAAATCAGGCACAAAAATTACAAAACCAAGCGCTGTAAAAATTGGGCTCTTAGCTGGCTGTATTCTCTTTCCAGCCGCTTCGCTGCAACAGATCGGCCTGCTCTATACTACTGCAGGCAAGGCCGCCTTTGTTACCTGTCTCTATATTGTTCTTGTGCCTATTCTCGGCATCTTCTTGAAGCAAGCAACGACAATCAATACATGGCTCGGTACCGCCCTGGCAGCCTTTGGCTTGTATTTTCTCTGCGTTAAAGAAACTTTGACTATTTCACCTGGCGATTTTCTCGTTCTAATCGGCGCCCTCTTCTGGTCCTGCCATATCCTGCTAATTGATCGTTATGCTGGTCATATTGACACAGTAAAACTGGCCTTTGTACAATTTTCCACCTGCTCACTGTTCAGTCTTCTTGCCGCCTTGTTCCTTGAGAATATTACTGTCTCTGGCATTCAAGGCGCAGCGGTCCCTCTTCTCTACGGTGGCGTCTGCTCAGTTGGCATTGCTTATACGCTGCAGATTGTCGGCCAAAAGGGATCCTCTCCCAGTCATGCCGCAATTATTCTCAGCATGGAAACCGTATTTGCAACACTTGGCGGCTATCTGATTTTAGATGAAAAATTGGGCTTTACGGAATGGATTGGGTGCGCCCTTATGTTTGCCGGCATGCTCATTTCGCAGCTAAAGGTTTTTCACTTTAAAGAAAAACTAAACCATTCCCATAGTTCTTCCAAAGCATAAGTTTACTTACACCAAAAATGCCCTACTCGCACTGATTTGATATGAAGCAATGCCCTTTTGCCCCAGGAAAAATCCCAAGGCTCATCTTCTTGAACCCGCTCGATCATAAGACCACTTTGCTTAAGAGTCTGGCGCCACTCCGGTTTCGATAAAAAACAAACGCCGCAACCAGCTGTATTAGCACCAAATCGGCGTAACAACGGGGCCAGCTTCGTCTGAGAAGTGAGCGAAAAAATTAAATGGCTGGGAAGGTTATGGAACAAAATCCCCTCATAGAGATTTTCAAAAATAGACATTCGCCCGTCTTTTGCCAGTAACCCTTTGCCTAAGCGAAGGGCTGCCACGATATTTTGGCGCGTAACCTGATAAGAATCAGCTACTAAGTGATGAAGCAACCAGTTGCAAAAAACAATATCGACTGATTGTATATGGCGGGGAGCCTGTTCTATGGAGTCAAAAATAAGCCTTTTTCGCTCATGAGGCCGATTTTCTTTGATTAAGTAGGGCGAATTATCAATAAGAGTCCCGCTAGCTTGGGGAAAAGCCGCCAAAATACGATCCGTAAAAAGTCCGTTGCCACCGCCTAAATCAGCAAAAGAGAATTCTTTATTTCCCCACTGTTGTTCAATAGCTGACACTACCATTTGCCAAGTCGCTTCTGTTACATAGTCTTGATTAAAGGTTTTGACACTTTCCTCGTTAAGCTTTTTTAACACAGCATTCCGCCTCTTTTGAAATTACATTTTTTTCCATATAAAGAATATCATACTATGCTTTATTTGTAAAATTTTTACTTATGCAATAACAAAACAAGCTGTCCCGTCTTCTTTTTAGCAACAAAAAAAGTGACGAGACAGCTTGTTTATTTTCAAGACCGAAAAGGTCTTCTATTCTTCCAAGGAATAGACAATTTTGCCGCCGAAAAAGGTCATTACAACTTTCACTTTATCAATTTCGGTCGGAGCCATTGTAAATAGATTGTGATCAAGTACAACCAAATCAGCCTGCTTACCTACTTCAATGGAACCAATTTTGTCTTCCAAAAAGAGCAGATAAGCACCGTTAATAGTAAAGCTGCGAATCATATTGCGCACCGAAGCTCTTTCCTGACGATTTAACAAATAGTCAGGTGCATCAGCGTCGCTAATATCGGCAACACCATGCAGTACGCCATTATCGATATTGCGCGTTACACCAATATCAATAGCCTGAAGCGGATTCGGTAACAGAGTCGCCGGATAATCCGAAGAAGAAGCCACTGTAACACCAGCAGCAAAAAAGCTCTGCAGCGGAAACTCCTGTTCCGCCCGACTTCCTATCAGCTGATAATCGACTTTTTCCCACCAATTGGGTCCTTTAAAGTGCCAATAAGGTTGAACGCTGGCAATTACGTCAAGTTCCTTAAAGCGAGCGATATCGGCGGCTGCCACTAACTGCAAATGAGTAATTGTATTGCGGCAATCAGTTTTTCCTAATTCCTGCCGTACCTTCGCCAAGGCATCAAGAACAAACTGGGTGGATCGATCGCCTGTGGAATGAACGTGAATTTGCAGACCCCGCTGATTTGCCGCATAAAAGGCCTGAAACAAAGCCTCCTTATCCCATAAAAAGCGACCGTAATCAGGCTCCTCAGTATCATATTTCTGCTCATAAGGCGTTAAAAGACAACTCGTCCGACCTTCTACTACTCCATCAGTAAAAAACTTGGCTGTTGTCACTGCCAAATGCTCCGATCGAAACCGTTGCTGCCAGTCAGAAATAACGCCAAGCTGCAAGGCAAGATCTTCTTCCGCTCTAATTGTAGCAGCACCACGAACATGCAGCAGAAGCTCGCCATTAGCTTCCATATCTTGAAAAGCCGTAAAAATTGTTTCAAAAACTTGACTCGATAAGGCAAGAATACTCGTAATCCCCAAACGATGCATTTTTTGCTGAAAGGCTTTTAAGGCGATCTTATACTGATCCAAAGTATACTCAGGCAAAGCAACGAGTCGCATGGCACTTTCTTTCAGCGTTCCCCAAAGCTGGCCTGTTACAGGATCTCGTTCAATGAGACCGCCTTCTGGCGCTACCGTCGCCTCAGTAATGCCATAGACCTCAAAGGCCTTCGAGTTCAGCCATAAAGTATGTCCATCATGAGCTCTAAGAATAATCGGACGATCACGACTGACAGCATCAAGATATTCCTTGCGCGGCCCTTTTGCCAGTTCCTCCCCTGACAAATCTCCCCAAGACCAGCCGCGGCCATAAATTGCTTTCATCTTAGGCTGCTTATCCCGAAAAACAGTTACAGCTGCAATATATTCCTCTATACTATGGCAAGCGTGAAGCTGCACTTCATAAAGCTCAAGCAAGGACAATCCTGGCGGATGAAGATGCGTATCGCTCATGCCAGGAATCACAAATTTTCCTTGTAAGTCAATGACTTTTGTATCCGGCCCCTTGTAAGCAGTCGCAGCTTCATTTGTACCGACAAAAATCAAACGTTGTCCGGCTATAGCAACAGCTTCGCTCATCGAGTCTTTTCCATCAGCTGTATAGATCAAGCCGTTTAGGAGAAGTGTATCAGCCTGCAGAATTGTTGTCATACTTAACAGCCTCCTTTTCCTGCAAACGGCAAATTGTGTATGTCCTATTATAACAAAAAAAAGCTGTCTTCTTAAGAAAAATTTCAACTATATATTGTGACTTAGTAAAAGACCGCCACAACATACAGTGAATTTTCTTTCGAGAAAACAGCTTCGCCGCTAGACTTTTTAATGAGCAGCTGTCAGTCCTAAATGCTCCATGACTTGAAAAAATTTCTCAACGTCAATGGGCTTCCAGGCAAAGGCCGCACAGTCGGCTTCTTGCGCGCTCAAAATAGTTTTTCTGTCATTCAGCGCAGTTGTAATAATCACCTTCGTTTTATGAGGGGTAGTTAAAAACTCATTTTGCCGCTCAATTTCCCGAATCGCCCGAAGCGCTTTCAGGCCATCAAGCTTTGGCATCATAATATCAAGACAAAGCAAATCATAAGGCTTACGCTCCTTTAGCGCTAATAAGAAAGCGTCAAGTACTTCAAACCCGTCGACAACGGTATCACACTCACCGTATCGGGCTAATAGTTTACTCATAAAAATGCGACTGGCCAAATCGTCTTCAGCAATCAAAATCCGCAATTTTAACGCAACCTTTCTCCTCGGAAATTCAAGCTCACACACTTTAAGACGACCGTTTCGCCGCTGCATTCACCAGCAGTTGCGGAATCTGTCCCAGTGGTGCTTGTCGACTTACAGCACCAATGTCATAAGCTGCTTTTGGCATTCCATAGACAACAGATGTTCTCTCATCTTGCCCGATTGTCATCGCGCCAAACTGTTTCATTTCAAACAAGCCTTTAGCACCGTCATAGCCCATTCCAGTGAGAATCACACCAATAGCAGCGCTACCGACGGCTTCGGCAACAGACAAAAAAAGCATATCGACAGAAGGACAATGGCCATTTACCTTGGGCGTCCGTGAAAAAGCAATCCGATAGCTACCTTGCTGCCGAACGACCTGCATATGACGTTCACCGCCTGGCGCAATGAGAACTTGTCCTGGAACAATTTCATCCCCGGCCTCTGCTTCCTTCACATTTAAAGCGCAAGCGCTATCAAGCCGTTTGGCGTACATAGCCGTAAATACAGGCGGCATATGCTGTACAATTACAATACCAGGCATCCGCTCAGGCAAGGCATGAATAATCTCATAGATAGCCTCTGTCCCGCCAGTCGAAGCGCCAATAGCAATTAGGCGACAGTCGCCGCTAGTCATAGCATTTACCGGCGTACTAAACAGGTCATGCCGCGGCCCTACTTTAGCCGTAGAAGCAATTTTAACTTTTAGAATCAGCTCACGAATAAATGCAGGCAGGCTCTGAGAACTTTTCCCGTCAGGTTTTGTCACAAAATCAACAGCTCCAGCGGCCAAGGCGTCAAAAACATGTTCACTCACCGAACTAACAACGACAACAGGCAAAGGATATTGCGGCATCAGACGCTTTAGAAATTCAATGCCATTCATCTTCGGCATCTCTACGTCCAGAGCTAATACATCAGGCTCCAAGGCCAAAATTTTGTCTCTGGCAATAAAAACATCGGCGGCCGTACCAACGACTTCAATACCAGCATCAGCGCCAATCCCCCTAGCGATCGTTTCGCGAAATACGAGAGAGTCATCAATAACTAAGACCTTTACCCGTTTCGCCACAGCCTTCGCCTCCTATTCCTTCCGGTAAACGGCAGGCATAATATATTTATAGTGCGTATCTTGGCGAGAAAGCGACTCAGAATGGCCAATAAACAAGTAACCGCCTGATTCTGTCGCCTCGTAAAATTTACGTACGAGCTCATTTTTGGTTGCTTGGTCAAAATAAATCATTACATTACGGCAAAAAATAACATGAAATTTTTTACGGAAAGGAAAGGGATCCATCAAATTAAACAGACGAAATACAACTTCCCGCCGTAATTCTTTAACAATTTGAAAAGCGTCACGATTGACTTTTTCAAAATAATTGAGCCGCCAACTAGCAGGTATTTGCTGCACCGCATCGCTGTCGTAAAGACCTTGTTCGGCCTGTTCGAGAACTTGAACTGAAATATCCGTAGCCAACAATTGTCGATTCCATTGATACTTCTCTTCCGCAAAAAAGTCAGCTAAAAGCATAGCTAGAGTATAAGGTTCTTCGCCGCTGGAACAGCCGGCGCTCCAAATACGCAAATCTTTATTTTTTACAACTGACGCCAGATAAGGCAGTACCTGCTTTTGAAAATATTCAAAATGGCTGATTTCCCGCATAAAAAAGGTATGGTTTGTCGTAACTCGATTGACAAGTTCCGTTAGCTCTCGTTTTGTCGGATCGCGAAACAGTGCTTCGAGATAGTCGCGAAAACTGGTAAAACCTTTTTCCAGCAGCATACTGCTTAAACGGCCTTCAATTAAGTTGCGTTTTTTCGTAAGATTAATCCCATACTCACTTTGAATATAATCTGTCAACGCCTTAAATTCCTTATCGCCGATGACTAACATGATCCCACCTAGTATTTCCCGAATTCATGGTCGCTCAAGGCAATGCGTGGCTTCTGTACCCCGCCGCCTTTCGACGGTTTTACTGATTTCGATTCGTAAGAACTTATTTCGGGCGTCATCTTATGAAAAGAAGCGCCATCATGACCTTTTAGGTGAAATTTAGCAATCATACCTTTTAACAATTCAGCCTGCCCTGATAATTCTTCGCTAGCGGCAGCGCTTTCTTCGGCTGTCGCAGAATTGGTCTGTACAACCTGTGATACTTGTTCAATTCCTTTGTTAATTTGGGCAATCGCCGTAGCCTGTTCGTTTGAGGCGGCAGCTATATCGCCTACAAGTCCGGCCACATTAGCTACATCATCAATAATTTCTTCCAAAGCACGCGCCGTATCATTGGCTGTTTGCGTACCATCATCTACATTTTTCACAGATCCTTCAATAAGTTCCGTCGTTTCCTTCGCAGCATTGGCGCTTCTAGCTGCCAAGTTGCGTACTTCTTCTGCTACAACAGCAAAGCCCTTGCCATGTTGTCCCGCTCTAGCCGCTTCGACTGCTGCATTTAGGGCCAGAATATTCGTCTGGAAAGCAATTTCATCAATTACTTTAATAATTTTAGAAATTTTGGCTGACGATTCATTAATTTCTTCCATAGACTTCAACATAAGCCGCATATGTTGATTGCCTTCATCAGCATGTTCTTTGGCTTTTAGGGATAATTCATTGGCTTTATTGGCATTAAGGGCATTGTCTTTCGTTTGACTAGCCACTTGTCCAATTGATACGGTCAGTTCTTCCACCGCGCTAGCCTGTTCAGTTGCTCCTTGTGATAAAGCCTGACTGCCGTCAGAAACTTGGCGTGACCCGGAAGCAACCTGATCAGAGGCGTGATTAATATCACTAAACACTTCATTAAAAGAATTGATAATTGAATTTAAAGCTGTTTTAATCTGTGCAAAATCGCCTTTATACTCATTGTAAATAGCCACATCTAAATCAGAATTTGACATTTTCCCTAAAATACGGGAAATTTCCTCGACATAACCAGAAATTGCGTCAAGTGTTGTATTTAAGGCTGTTTTGATCTCGGCATGATCGCCCTGATATTCTCCAGTCACTCGAATCGAAAGATTTCCTTCCGCCATTTCTTTCAAGACAGCCGCCGCTTCTTCGACTGGCGCGACAATGGCGTCAATCGTCTGATTTACGCCGTCAACAATGCGCCGATATTCGCCTTGATGCTTCATACTGTCAGCCCGGGTCGACAAGCGTCCGGCTAGAGCTGCTCCCACCAGAAAGTTCGCATCAGCAGCTAAGGCGGCAATATTATCGGTACAGTTTTTAAGACTTTTGCCTAACACGTCATCTTGCGAACGAACAACGACTTGTGCTGACAAGTCTCCTGCAGCAATCCGTTCCGCCGTAGCAGCAGCCTGCCTAATATGCTCGGCCAACATCTTTAAGGCTTCCGCTAAAATCCCGACCTCATCCTTGTTATCATTTTGAATATGTACGTCAATATTTCCCTGCGCTAACAGCTTAGCATTTTCCACGAGTTGATTGACAGGCTTACTAATATTTCTGGCAATAAACCAGCCGAATAAAATAGCCAAGATCGCTATAATTGCCACCAAAGCGGTAACCATCGTAACAGCCATCCGAGCCTCATATGTATTTACTTCCGAATTTTTCTTGGCTGATTCCACTTTCATATCAGCTAATTTATCAAGCTCAGCTTGATACTGCTGTTGAACCTTAGCTCCCTCGCCATTCATAAACGCTCTAGCTGCCGTAGAGTTGCCGCTCATGACCAGATTCGTTATCTTTTCAACATAAACGGCGTAGTCTTTGCGAGCCTGAAGATACTTTTCATATTGCGCCCGCATTTCGGCAGAAACAACAGTTGCACCTATTTGATCAGAATATTTTCCCATAGACTCTCGGCTCGCGGCAACCCGTTTTAATAGTTCATTTCTCGCTTCTGGCGTCTCCGCCAAAGTCAGTTCAAGCAGGTCATTTCGTATCTGTTGAAAAACCCGGGTCATATCCTGAATTATAGAGATTGGTACAGTTTGCTTTTCATACATAAAGGTATTGCGGTTATCAAGTTCATTAATTTTATAAACACTAAATAAACCAACAACAACTGTAAGTAGAGCCACCGTAATAAACGCAATGAGCAGTTTGGGCATGATTTTTAAATTATAAAACCATTGCATATAAAAGCCTCCCTCTTTTCTGTTAAGCTGTAATGCTCTTACAATTCTTGCAGGGCGCTGATCTCGTCATTATTTAAAAGTTTGTCACAATCAAGTAACAGCTTTACCCCATTGCCGCTTTTTCCAATTCCCTTAATATAACGGTTATGAAATCCTGTTTTTGTCGTCGGTGGTGCCACAATTTGGTCTACAGCAATTTCCGCCACCTCGGAAACATGATCGACAATCAGTCCGATCGAAACTCCCTGAATATCGATAACAATGATACAGGTGCGGTCATGATAGGCGCAAGGTTCCTTTTTGAACCGAAGTCTTACATCCATTACCGGAATTATCTTGCCGCGTAAATTAATAATTCCTTTTAAGTAGTCAGGCAGTTCAGGTACTTCGGTAATTTCTTGAATTCCAATAATTTCTGTCACATATTTAATCTCAAAACCATACTCTTCCTTGCCAATTAAAAAAGTCAAATATTTGCCTTGCTGCGTATCTTCCCAAGTAAATTCTTCGCTGTCGGTCATACATTTCTCACATCCTCTCCTTCAAGTTAGATATTCTGTCAAAATTTCATTACTGTCTAAAATCAGGCTGATGCCGCCATCGCCAAGAATTGTACAGCCAGCAATACCTCGTACCTTTTTTAAATAACGCGGCAATGCTTTCACAACAACCTGCTGCTCGCCAATCAATTTGTCAGCAAATAAACAAGCTGCTTTCGTATCATTTTCAATCATAATCATAATTCCCTCAGTCAACTCCGTAAGCCCATCGTGCCGGTTAAACAGGCTATGTAGCCTAAGTACCGGATAACATTGACCGCGAATCATAATGAGTTCATGACCAGAAGCATCGCAAATCACTGCATCAGGGTCAGGTCGAAACGATTCTTTAATCGCAGTCGTAGCAATTGTATAGCGAGCCTTGCCAACGCCAATCTCAATCCCGTTAATTATTGCTAGAGTCAACGGAATTTTTACCGTAATCTCACTTCCCCGACCAAACTCGCTTTCAATCGTTATGGAACCACCAATTTTTTCAATATTCTTGGTCACCACATCCATCCCGACGCCGCGACCGGAAAATTCAGTCACCTGTTCTTTGGTTGAAAAACCTGGCAACAGAATCAGGGAAAAAACCTCTTTATCACTCATCTCTTGATCAGGACGATTGATTAAGCCCTGTTCCTTAGCCTTTTTCAATATTTTTTCTCGACTCATCCCTTTACCATCGTCACGTACCATAATCCACACTTCGCCGCCGACATTTTTGGCTTCTAACGTCAAGCGGCCTTGCTCATTTTTACCTGCCGCCAAACGTTCTGCCGGATTTTCCAGCCCGTGGTCCATGGCATTGCGAATCAAATGCATCAAGGGATCTGATAAGTGGTCAATAATATTTTTATCAACTTCTGTTGTCTCACCAAGAATCTCCAAGTCGACGTCTTTTCCCAAGCGCTTACTCATATCACGCACAATTCGGTTCATTTTATGAAACACAAGTGAAACAGGCACCATGCGAATCGACATGACTACATCTTGCAATTCATCCGTTAATTTACGCAATTGCCTGGCGGCTTTATTGAAATGGTCCAGCGACAATCCCGCTAAGTCAGGATTTTTGATGACCATTGCTTCAGATATGACAATTTCGCCAACAATATCCATCAGCATATCAAGTTTATTTACAGCAACGCTGATCATATTCTGCTGTCTGGCTGTACCTTCTTTTTCACTGCGATCTCCCTGACTTACAGGAACGGTTTTCGCTGCTTTTTGCGGCTTTTCTGGTTCTTCCGATATTCTATCATCAAGCTGAATTACCGGTTTTGGCTCTATTAAAGCAGTAATTTCCGGTGGATAATGATCTACTAGATTCAGCTCAATTTTTCGCATAAACGCGGTTTGACTTAAGAGACTTTCAATTTCGCCCTGCGGCGCTGTCGTGGCAAAACAAAGTAAAAAACCATTATCATGAATGATTTCAGCACTTTCCGGCTTATCGACAATTTCAGGCGGAATATGATACAGTTCAGAGACACACTCTTTGAGATTATGAACAATCATATAGGCTCGTACATTTTCCATCTGGCAATCTTCTTCAAAAAAAATACGGACAGTATACTTTTGGCTATCAGGCACTCCCTTCGCTGGATAAGCGCTAATATAATACATGGGCTGTTTTTCTTCTTTTGGCGCAATCGGGGTTTCGTAACTATTACTGCCAGCTTTCATGGTTTCCAAAAAAGCCTTATTATTGGTAATCAATCCGTCTGCTACACCATCGGCTTTCTCGCCGCTGGCAATTTTGCCAGTTTCCTCTTTGATAAAGTCTAGGCCAGTAAGCACTAAATCTGATATAGCATCATAATTAATTTGAATATTAGGATTTTTACGAATAAAAAAGAACAGATCTTCCAAAGAATGCGCTAACCGCGAAACATCATTAAATAGCATCATCGCTGAAGATCCCTTAATGGTATGCATGATACGAAAAATTTCATTGATAGCTTCTTCTGTAAAATGAGCTTCCTTCTCACAACGGAGAATAATTTCTTCGAGCTGTTCCGTTAGTTGGCTTGATTCAAATAAATACATTTCAAGCATCGGCTCGCGGCCTATATCATCATCCGCCATTCTCATCGCCTCTTTTCTCAAGAAACCATCGTTTAATGAAACAAAACAGCTATACTTGCTCTAAGCCATTCTGCCAGATTAAAGCGACGTTCTTCCAAATTCCATCGCAACGTACCAGCATAAAGAGTCCCTAAAAACAAATCAGCAGCAGCCTGGGAAGTCATGGGAATTACCATTTCATTCCTGGCTACTGCCTGCGTAACAAGATTCTGGAAGAGAACTTGACGTTTCGCTATCAGTTGATCGATGTTTTCTTTTAAATCGCTGTCATAGCGAAACAAGTCAAAAGAAAAAAGTATGGTACTTAGATAAGGCGTTTTTTCATAGGTCTGACCATACTGTTCCATGACATAAAAAATTCCCTTCTTACCTCGCAGTCCCTCTGCCTGTAGTGCTTGTTCGATTTGCTCATCAAAAGTCCGACAGCACTTCAACAGTTCAGCAATAATTGCTTTTTTGCCAGAAAAGTATTTGTAGATTACAGGTTCTGTCACAGCCTGCCTTCTAGCAATTTCTTTCGTAGTAAGTCCGTTGGTCCCCGCTTCCTCAAACAGCGCCACAGCCGCTTGTATGATTTTATCCCGGCGGCTTACTCTTTCCGTCACATCATTCATAGGCACCTCTAGAAGGTTAGTCCTAACTTACCTACTTTCAATAGTAGCGAATCTTGCAAAAAGTGTCAATACTTTTTATGATATTTTTCTATTATTTATTTCTTTTTTCGACAAAATTGCGCACCTTCATGAAATTGCGCAGATCTTCTTCCATCGTGCCAATTAATGGTGGAATATCGCTAAATAAGCCACGCCGAATTGCTAAGGCAATTTTAAAAGCAAGGCTGCGAACTGTTTCAAATCTGCCTTTGTCAGCACTGTGACGAATTTGGTCGGCGGCCGCTTCTAAACGATCTATATTTCCCGAGGCCAACAGCGACTGTAGTTGGTCTATTGCCTCAAACAAATCATACAAAATTTGCTGGACTTGTTCTTGCGATAACTTCACTTTCGGCTCGTGCTGTTCCCTAAGCCGTTTCTCGCGCCACAACAAAGCACTTGATTCCGCCAGATCTGATAAAATCATTTCCAGCCGCTCCATTGATACGGGTTTCGCCAAATACTCATCCATCCCTAGGGCAAGAAATCGTTCTTTATCGCCTTGCAGCGCATGAGCTGTTAAAGCAATAATGGGGACAGCCGGTATTTCTTGTTCCGTTTCATAGGCTCGAATCGCCAGAGTCGCCTCCATGCCATCCATTTCCGGCATTTGAATATCCATCAAAATAGCATCAAAATTTCCTTCTTTACGGCGCTGTAAAGCCTCCAAACCATTTCCTGCCACAATGACTTGATGTCCTAGCTCATTGAGAATCAGCTTTAAAACAATCTGATTCTGTAAATTATCTTCGGCTAACAGTATGGTTAAAGCTCGCTTCGTTTTAGACCGCTGCGGCTCCTCCACTACCACTGCCTGTTCGGAACGAATGCAGGGAATATGAAAAGAAAAGGTACTGCCTTGTCCTTTCGCACTTTCTACCGTAATGGTTCCCCCCATAAGCTCGACAAGCTGTTTCGATATAGCGAGTCCTAAACCGGTGCCGCCGTACTTACGCGTATGAGAGCCGTCAACCTGCGAAAAGCTTTGAAACAATAGTTTTTGTTCTTCCGCCGAAATACCGATCCCGCTATCAGTTACGGTAACAAGCAAATTGCACTGATCTATATCGAGGTTTTTACATTCAGCTGTTACAGTAATTTTCCCTTGTTCTGTAAACTTGATTGCATTTCCCAAAAGATTATTGAGAACTTGTTGTAACCGATGGGGATCTCCCCTAAGAGTCTGCGGTAAATTTGCCGCAAACTGATAGTAAAGGGACAATCCCTTACTTTCGGCCCGAGCTCCATGGGCCTTAATCACACTTTCAAAGGTATCGCGAACCGAAAAGTTCACGTTTTCTAACGTAACTTTACCTGCTTCCATTTTAGAAAAATCAAGAACATCATCAATAATTTTGAGCAAAGAATTTGCACAAGTCTTCGCAATGGTCAAATTTTCTTTTTGGTCGGCACTGGGATTTCCTAATAGGGTCAGTTCAATCATCCCCAAAATTCCATTTAAGGGAGTGCGAATTTCATGACTCATATTAGCTAAAAATTCGCTTTTAGCTCGGTTGGCTGCCGTTTCGGCCGCAATCGCCTTCTGTTTCATCAGCTCAACCTTACGTCTTTCCGTAATATCACGAATAATGCTGACAATCATGCGGCGACCGCTAAGCTCCGTTCCCTGAGAGCTGACTTCGATAGGAAACGATTCGCCATTTTTCTTATAATGTATCGCCTCAAATAGCAGCCCATGTTGATCTGACTCTTCAATTTCTTTAAGAATTTTTTCGTAATCTGCTGGTTTCGACTGACGTAAATCAAAAACAGTTTTGTCTAAAAGCTCTTCACGGCTGTAGCCGTACACTGATAATGCTGCACTATTCGCATCAATAATCCGCCCTTGACTGTCAGTGAACAAAATGATATCACTCGCTTTTTCCGCCAAAAGCTCATAGCGCTTTAAACCTTCTGTCGCATTTTTTCGTTCCGTAATATCATGAACCGAGCCAATATAACCAGCAAAAACCCCATCAAGACCGCGAAAGGGTTTCCCCATATCGAGAACCCAGCGATACTCCCCATCATAGCGCAAGCGGCGGTATTCGATTTCAAAATCCTGCCGCGCGGCAAAATTTTGCTGATAGGTCAGAATACAGCGAGCTCGATCAGCAGGATGTATGTCAGCGCTCCACCCATCGCCTCTTTCCTCCTCGAGATTCTTGCCAGTAAAAGCCAGCCAGCTCTTATTGAAATAATCACACCGTCCGTCTGGCCCAGAACGCCAGATTAATGTCGGAAAATTCTCAAAAAACGTAAGATACAAATTCCAGTATTTCATCAAATCGGCTTCGATTTCCTTATGCTTCGTAATATTCTCAATCGAAACAAGAGCCTGCCGTTCATTCCATTTTAGTTCAGTAATATTGATTCTAAGCCAGGGCGAACTCTTACAGCCAGGCCGTTCAATCCGCAGCTTCAATTCAATATTATAGGATGGACGATTTTGGGTAAAAAGTTTCTGCACCAGTTCTGGCAGCAGTAACGCAACTGTCTGTTCGCGCTGTTCGCCCGTTTCCCCAACTTCGTCTTCTACTGCTTCAAACAGAGAGGAAAAAGGCCTGCCGATAATCTGCTCGTCCGCTTCGACTTGAAACAACGTTAAAAAATTATGATTCACAAAAACAAGTTCGCCTTTATCATTCATTACAGCAAGCGCCGGAACAGCAGCGTCAAATAAGGCTTGAATGTGCTTCTTCTCAGCAAACAAAGTATCTGGAGCGACCCCTTCTTGATTATGCAGCATCTTTTCTTCCCTTTCCTCTCCGCAAAGTAATTCGCTAAACGCCTGAATTTACCGCAACTTTTCGACGAAAATAACGCCAAGCTACAGCAAGGCCAATCGTAAATAATAAGGCGCCTGTAAATAAAAAGACCGGACGAATTCCTACCAAAGAACTTAAAAAACCGCCTACTAGCGGTCCCAGCATGGAACCCAGCTGATTGGCCGTAGTCGTTAGACCAAAAATCCGACCTTGGAATTCCTTCGGCGCTGAAGTAACGGCAATCGTATTAATCGCCGGAAATACGCCGACAACAAACAAACCAAATAAAAACTGCAGACAAGCAAATTGATAGATGGTTGCCGCAAAAAACTGACTTGCATTAAATAGACCGGCGCCGCAAAAAGTAAGGAATAATACCCGCAAAAAGCCGCTTCTCTGACCGATTTTACCCCAAGTCGGCGCGGCAATCGCGCCAGCAATACCTGCAAGGCTATAAACAATACCGGAAGTTAGCACAGCGCCTGATAAACTACCTTGCAGCTCAACCACATAGAGAGTCAACAGTGGCTGCAATACCATGGTCACCATCTGTACTAACAGCAGCAAAGCCAAAACCTTGAGCAACCGTCGATTACTTACAGCCGTTTTTAAATCATCAAGAATCGTACCGCCTGACGGAGCCTTGCTCATCGACGGCTCAGTTACTAAGAAAGCGACAGACAGTGTATCAAGAAAAATAATAACAGCGGCAATGACAAAGGACATGCGCATTCCAAAAAAATGCGATAAAAATCCGCCTAGTAAGGGGCCAATGATGCCGCCGCATAGCAGCGCTGTCTGCATCACTCCCATACTAGAGCCAAGCTTGTCGCGCGGCGTTGTCCCCGCTACAATCGCCATAGCCGCCGGTACAAATCCGTTCGCAAAGCCTTGCAAAATCCGGACAATCAGTAAATCAATCGGCCCTCGTACAAAGGCGCCCATAAAATAAACAATAGCCAGACAAAAACCAGCTCGCAATACCATGCGGCGTTTTCCTGTCTTATCAGCTCTTCTTCCCCAGTAAGGCGCCATAATCGCCGCTACTAAAAAAGTAACAGAAAATAATAGTCCTGACCACAAATTCACCTCAGCGCTGTCAACGCCGATATCTAATAAATATAGCGGCAAAAAGGGAATTAACATCGTATAGCTAGAGCCTGACAAAGCCACGCCTACAGCTAACGCCCACAAATTTTTACGCCATAATACCATCCAATTCCCCCAAATCCGGCTAAAAGGTTTTCGTCATCTTCTATATTGTAACATATAAAAATCCGACAAGAAAATACAAGGAGCAAACTTTATAAAACAGTTTGCTCCTTGTAAAGCCAGCTTGAAATTATAAAAAATAACTGTTAAGCAAAGTTCTGCTCCGTTCTAGCAATAATTTCATCTTGCAGCGCTTTATCTAGATTACGGAAGTGATCACTATAACCAGCTACACGCACAATCAATTCTTTATATTCTTCCGGTCGCTGCTGCGCTTGCAGCAACGTTTCCCTGTCAATGACATTAAATTGAATGTGATGACCATCTAAATTGAAGTAGGCTCGAACCAGCGAAGCCATACTATGAAGACCTGCATCGCCTTTTACTACAGCAGGGGTAAACTTCTGATTCAATAGAGTTCCGCCTGTCTTGATATGATCCATTTTTGCCGCCGACTTAATGACTGCAGTTGGTCCCTTGCGATCAGCGCCTTTCTCAGGCGAAATCCCTTCCGATACGGGTTTGTAAGCCTTACGTCCGTTAGGCGTAGCGCCAAGAACCGAACCAAAGTAAACATGACAGGTTGTTGGCAGCATATCAATTCGGTATAAACCCCCTTTGCGGGTTTTCCGACCTGTCACGTCATCATGAAAGGCATTAAAGGTTTGCACCATAATCGAATCAGCATAGTCATCATCATTGCCGTATTTAGGCGAACGGTTCGCTATAAGATGGTAAATCCGATCATAACCAACAAAATCGCCAGCCATGGCTTCCAGCAGTTCCGTCATCGTAAAGCTCTGCTTGTCAAAAACGTGATGGGAAATAGCCGCCAAACTATCAGTAATTGTGCCAATGCCAACACCTTGAATATAATTTGTATTATAACGAGCGCCGCCTTCATTATAGTCTTTTCCTGCAGCAATGCAGTCACTTGTAATGACTGATAAGAAGGGAACAGGCAAATATTGGGCATAAAGCGCTTCAATCACATGATTTCCTTGCACCTTAATATCAACAAAATGATGCAGTTGCTTCGTAAACGCGGCAAAAAGCTCCTCATAAGAAGTGAATTCGCGGACGTCACCGGTCTTAAGGCCAATCTGTCGGTTTGCTATAGGGTCAAAGCCATTGTTCAATGTAACTTCAAGCACCTTAGGCAAATTGAAATATCCTGTCAAAATGTAGGCCTCTTTACCAAACGCGCCTGTCTCTACACAGCCGCTGGCGCCGCCAGCTCTCGCATCGACAATCTCTTTCCCAGCGCGCAGCAGCTCAGCGATAATCGCCTCTGTATTGTAAAAGGCCGGTTGCCCCCAGCCCTTGCGGGAAATAGCACAGGCTTTCTGCAAAAAATCGGCAGGCGTTTTTTTACTGATTTGAACATTGGAGCTTGGCTGCAACAGCTTCATCTCATCCATAGTTTCTAAAATAAGATAAGACACTTCATTGACGCCATCAGCGCCATCTTCGCGCACACCGCCTGTATTCAAATTGACAAAATCCGTATAAGTGCCGCTTTCTTTTAGCGTAATGCCAACCTTAGGCGGCGCTGGCTGATTATTAAATTTAACCCACAAGCACTCTAGCAGTTCTTTCGCCTGGTCACGTGTCATGGTTCCTGCGGCAAGTTCTTGTTGATAGAAAGGATATAAGTGTTGGTCAAGTCGCCCGGGGCTCAGTGCATCCCATGGGTTAATTTCTGTTGTAACACCGATGTGAACAAACCAGTACATTTGAATTGCCTGGGCAAAAGTCTCAGGCTTATGGGCTGGCACAACAGCACAATTGGCAGCAATCTGCAGAAAATCAGCTTTTTTAGCTGGATCGCTTTCCTTGGCAGCTAATTCCTTGGCATAATCCTCATAGCGTTTACCATAAAGAATAATAGCATCACAACAAATAGCCATGGCTTCCAGCTGCGCTTTTTTATGCAGCGCTTCGGGATCATTCAAAATATCAAGTTTTTCCAGTTCAGCGGCAATATCTGCTTTAAAGTCGAGAAAGCCTTTGCGATAAATCTTACCATCCGCTACAGTATGTCCCGGACCGCGTTGTTCCATAAACTCGGTAAAGATGCCGCTTTCATAAGCGGCCAGCCACTGGGGCGTCATTTGTTCTAAAATCTTCTTACGCATCGACCGATTCTGCCAAAACGGAATCACCGTATCAGCCTGAATACGTTTCGCCTCATCACTTACCTTAAAAAAGATTTTTTCTCGTTCGTCCATCACGGAAAAGTCTTCCAGGGTATGACAGCAAAGTTCGGGAAAGGTAGGCGACGCCTGGGGCTGATCGCCTTTTTCCCCCACAATCAACTCCCCATCATTAATGCAGAGGGTTTTCTGGGCCATAAGTTCTTTAAAGACAAGCGCCCTAAGGACAGGAGTAGAAACTGCGCCTAAATACTTCTCATAGGCCTTTGTAACAATGGCCGCCCGCTCAATCGATAAAGTGGGTACTGTTGTTACGCTTTGTTTCCTCAATTTTCTTACTCGGTCATTCATCCCGCGTTCTTCCACCTGATTCATCCTCCAATCTGTACTGTCTGATGAGCCGCCTGAAACAAAGCGGCTAAGTTGCTTAAATGAGCCTCGCTTGGCGCCGTAAAATTCTCGCCTTCATAAACCTTACCTAATTTTTTATATTTAACTTTGCCTATGGCATGATAAGGCAAAAGAAAAACCTTCTCAATCGACAGAGGTTGAATAAAGCGAATGATTTCAAGCATCTGTTCTTCACTGTCATTTACACCGGCAATAAGGGGTAAACGTAACCATAAGGGCGCTCCTAATTGACTAAGTAGCTTGAGGTTTGCCAAAATTTGTTCATTGCCACTGCCTGTATAGCGGCGATGCAAGCTAGAATCCAGACATTTTAGATCGTAAAGAAAAACAGCGGCTTTTGGTGCAATTTCGATCAAATGCTCTGACGGTACAAGACCGCACGTATCAATCGCTACAGAAATACCGCGTTGCTGGCAAGCGGTAATCAGCTCTCGGCAAAAAGCAAACTGCATCAAAGCTTCGCCGCCCGAAAGAGTAACACCGCCGCCTGATTCTTCATAAAAGGCGCGATCCTTTTCAATTTCACTAAGAATCTCTGTTAAGCTGTAGCTCTTCCCGGCAAAATCCCTCGCTTCATAGCAGCAACTATCAAGACAAGCTTCACAATCGGTGCAGCGACTTGGATCATAGCTAAAATGTCCGCTCGCTTGCTGCAATGCGCCGGTCGGACAAGCAGCAGTACAGGCGCCGCAACCACTGCACTTGTCTTGCTGCCATAAAAATTCCCGGGAATACGATTGACTCTCCGGATTGTGGCACCAGAGACACTTTAGCGGACACCCTTTAAAAAAGAGCGTTGTGCGAATCCCCGGTCCATCATGAGTACAAAATTTTTGTATGCTAAATAGCGTCGCTTTTGGCACCATCATTGCCACCTTCTTTTATTCTGCAAACGGGTTTGGTGAGCTCACAACAAGCAATCGCACCATTTTGGTTGTATAATTTGCCCAATTATGAACTGTAGAAGAATTATAGTGGGCGCTATCGCCTGGAAACAATTCAATTTGCTCATCATTAATAAATAAAGTCAGCGTACCTTCTAGCACATAAATAAATTCTTCCCCTTCATGGGCGTATTGGCTGATATCTTCCTCGGAATTAATTGGCAAAAGTTCAATGAGGCGCGGCAGAATTTGACTGCCAGTTTGGCCATTGTGAAGATGATAATGAATAAATTTCGAATTAATCACTTGAAAAACTTCTTTTTCATAACTACGCATAACATAGCCACGCGTCCTGTTTTGACTACTGAAAAAGTAGGAAAGTTCTACCTCAAAAGCTTCCGCTATTTTCTGCAACGAATCGGTAGCAATATTTGTTAAACCCCGTTCTAGCTGTGATAAAAAACCAATCGAAAGAGTCGTCTTTTCCCCGAGTTCTTTTAATGTTAACTTTTTTTGTAGACGCAGTTCTTTTACTTTTTTTCCAATATCTTTATTCATAGTATGACTCTCACTTTTTCTAAAATTATAAGTTCATTGCTGTACTGGTATGATACTTATTCTTGTTACATTATAACAACTTCTCGGATTTTAATCTACCTATTTTTTAGTAGAATATAAATATATTTCATTATAATGAAAATATCATTTACTTGCTCTCCCTAACGAAAAGAAAAACAGGATCTCGGGGTCCTGTTGCCAGTTCCCAAAGATCCTGCTTTATCAACGTATTATTTGTACTTTTTCCCTTAGCCGATTTTTGCTACATGCAGTACTTTATAACCTTTTGCTTCTAGTTTTGCTGTAAGCGTCGTCACATCATCTACATCAAAGCGGATAATATCCTGCGCATCGCCGCCATCGCTATTTAACAAAACAAGGCTGCTAATATTAATCCCTAACTCTTGAAAGACTCCCGTGATTTCATGAAGTACGCCGACTTTATTTGGTACACCAATAGTCAGGCGAGTTTTCCCTTCAGCTAATCCCATTACATCAACAAAACATTTGAAGATATCGGTCTCCGTAATAATACCAACAACAGCTCCATTTACATCCACGACAATAAGGCCGCCGATTTTTTCCCGGTACATAATCAGAGCTGCCTCTTCAATGGTTGCATCAGCAGCAATTGTAAGCACATTTTTCTTCATAATGTCGGAAATTTTCATCTTCGCAAGCAGGTAGTTGAGTTCATGAACTGATAAAGTCGTAGCTGGCGATGCCGATACTTCCCTTAAGTCACGGTCTGTAACAATCCCCACGAGCTTTCCATCTCTTACAACAGGCAGACGGCGAAACTTATGAGTTTTCATGAGTTCTTTTGCTTCCAATACAGGTGTATCCGGTGTAACAGTAACTGGACTTTCCGTCATTCGAGTTGCTACAAACATGAATACCACTCCTTAAGATTGATAGCCAAATTAAATCTATACAAAAACAAATCCATGTGGTTCGTCTTTAGCCGCCGAGATAAGCCTTGCGGACTTCTTCACTAGCAGCTAGTTCCGCCGCCGGACCAGACAGTGTGATTCT
>URQW01000024.1 GCA_900550105.1 uncultured Pelosinus sp. | reverse complement strand
GTCAATAAAGATCCTGATGCGACAATCTTTAAATATGCCGACTATGGTATTGTAGCAGACGCTATGGAAGTTCTACCGATTTTGATTGAAGAGTTTAAAAAGCTAAAAGCCTAATAAGGTGAGGATAAAACGCTTGTAATCAAGGGAGGATGATCACTATGGATATTAGAAGAGTACTTGTTATTGGGGCTGGACAAATGGGCAGCGGTATTGCGCAGGTTTTAGCGCAAAGCGGCCTGGAAGTTGTACTGCAGGACATTAAGGAAGAATTTGTGCAAAAGGGTGTAGCTGGGATTGAAAAGAATCTGGCGAAACTTGTAGAAAAGGGCAAGCTGACTGCGGAAGAAAAAAGCGCTATTAATCAGCGAATCTGCGGCGTTGTTGAACTTGACAAAGCGGCCTGCAATGTAGATCTTGTCATTGAAGCAGCTGTAGAAAATATGGCGATTAAAAAGACAATCTTTACGACCGTTGATGATTTATGTCCTAGTCATACGATTCTGGCATCTAATACATCCTCTCTGCCGATTACAGCTGTAGCGGCTACGACAAAACGGCCGGATCGTTTTATCGGCATGCATTTTTTCAATCCAGCGCCAGTTATGAAGCTTGTTGAAATTATCAAGGGGTTGGCAACAAGTGAAGAAACGTACCAGACTATTTTTGCTTTGGCGCAAAAACTGGGAAAATCGCCTGTTACGATTAACGATGCACCTGGTTTTGCGGGCAATCGGATTATGATTCCTATGATTAATGAGGCAATTTTTGCCTATGCCGAAGGCGTTGCCAGCGTGGAAGATATTGATGCTGTAGCGAAACTTGGTTTTAATCATCCCATGGGACCGTTAGCGCTTTCTGATTTGATCGGCAATGATACAGTGCTGTCAATTATGGAAGTGCTTTACGAGGGCTATGGTGATCCGAAATATCGCCCTTGTCCGTTGCTGAAGAAAATGGTACAGGCTGGCTATTTAGGCCGCAAAACAGGCAAAGGTTTCTACGATTATTCGGCGAAATAGTTGCAGACTAGGCTTATCGTAGCTGTATAATAGTGTTTAGGGCAGTTTCCTCTGAATTCAGAGTGAAACTGCTTTTTATTTTTAAATAAAATGTCATATTTTGCAGGAAAATAGCATAGAAAAATAGAATTAATTGATAATTCATAAAAAACAGGAGGGCTAAAATGAGAAAATGGGTATCGATGGTAGTTATGATGGCTTTTGTCCTTTGCTTTGCACCGGCAGCATGGGCCAATAGCAGTGCCACTGGTGTAAGTGCTGATAAAGCCTTGCAGCTTTTGACTGATGGCAATAGCCGATTTGTTGCTGAACAGCAGAAAGCAAGTAATATTGGTCAGGCGCGTCGAACCGAACTGACGAAAGGCCAGCATCCTTTTGCCATTATCGTAAGCTGCTCTGACTCTCGGGTTCCACCAGAGCTGGTCTTTGATCAGGGACTAGGAGATTTATTTGTGATTCGTACCGCCGGTGAAGTAGTTGATGATGTCGCTTTGGGCAGTATTGAATATGCGGTAGAACATGTAGGAGTTCACTTAATCGTTGTTTTAGGTCATGAAGATTGCGGTGCTGTAAAAGCGGCTGTCGCTGGTGGTGAGGTGCCCGGTCATATTGGCGCCATTACTAAGGCTATCGAGCCTGCCGTATTACAAGCTGCTAACCAGTCTGGTGATAAAGTATCTAATACGGTAAAAGCCAATGTAGATTTGATTGTTAAAAAGTTAATGATGACGAAACCGATTATTAGTGAAGGCGTTTCTCATGATTCCGTAAAGATTGCCGGCGCCGTCTATGATCTAAAAACAGGTAAAGTTATTTTTCGATAAAAGGTTATAGAAGCGTAGAAGAAAGCCGCTGTGATTTAGGATTCTAAATGGCAGCGGTCTTTTTATTTAACTTCAATAGGATTGTCATATTTTTGTCATATTTATTTGTTATTCTATAGCCAGAAAGAACAACGGAACACCGGCCGTTAAGGTCGTTCATATAAATCTCATTACTCCTCTTTTGTCCTCTGGCCTCCCCTATGCCTTGAGGACCTTTTTTTGTCTTTACGGGAAAATCTTGAATTGATCTGACGTTCAATGAGGCTTCGTGGTATGCTATAAGAAAAGGTCAGGATACTATCTGTTGTAGATTCGTAGGGGGAGTAAGAATAATGGATCAAATTCATCAATTCGTGCAAGCAATAAAAGACGAAATCATTCAATGTCGTCGCGATTTTCATCGCTATCCCGAGAGTGGTTGGACGGAATTTCGGACGGCAGCGCTTATTGCTCAACAACTTGATAGTTTAGGGTATACGTTGAAACTTGGCGAGGCTGCTGTAAAACAAGAAGCTATGCTAGGCGTGCCGAGTGAGGCCGAGCTGGCTGCTCACATGAAACGAGCCCAAGCCGAAGGCGCTGATGAAAAATGGCTGAAACACCTAGCGGGCGGACGGACTGGGATTGTAGCGGATCTTGTTTGCGGTGAAGGGCCGGTAGTAGCGCTTCGGTTTGACATTGACGCCAATGATGTGCAGGAAGCGCAGGATGAACAGCATAGTCCGGCACAAGCTGGTTTTGCTTCCTGTCATGACGGCGTAATGCACGCTTGCGGTCATGATGGGCATAGCGCCATTGGTTTGGCTGTTGCTAAAGTATTGGCGAGTCTTAAAGATCAGCTTGCCGGTACAGTGCGGCTGATTTTTCAGCCTGGCGAAGAAGGCAGTCGCGGGGCGCGGGCGATGGTTGCCGCCGGAGCTGTTGACGGTGTAGATTATATATTAGGACTTCATATTGGATTTCAGGCGCAGCAAACGGGCACCTTAATTTGCAGCACAGGTAAATTTTTAGCAACGACAAAATATGATGTAACCTATCGCGGGAAACCGGCCCATGCGGCAGCAGCGCCGGAAGAAGGGAAAAATGCGCTGTTAGCTGCCGCCGCCTGCGCGTTGAATCTCCATGCAATTTCTCGGCATAGTCAAGGCGCGACCCGCATTACTGTGGGAACGTTGCAGGCCGGGCAGGGGCGAAACGTCATTCCGCCGAATGCGCTTATGAAACTGGAAACGCGCGGCGAAACGAGTGAACTTGATGAATATATGACGACAGAAGCTCGCCGGATTATCAAGGCCGCTGCGGCTATGTATGATGTCGATTGTGAAATCACCGAAGTTGGCGGTACGAAGAGCGGCGAAAGTAGTCCCGAGCTTGCGGCAAAAGTAAGAGCCATTGCTAGTAAGATGGGATTTTTTCAGGAGCTTATCGAATATAGCGCCTTTGGCGCTACCGAGGATTTTTCTCACTTCATGTCAGTTGTACAGGCGGGCGGCGGCCAGGGGACTTATTTAATGCTGGGTTCGGAGCTTGCGGCAGGGCATCATAATAACTACTTTAATTTTAATGAGGAAATCTTAGCGCCTGGTACGGAGCTGTTAGTGCGAACTGTTGATGCGCTCATTGGGTCATGCCAAGGAAAACTTTCCTAGGGCTCTAAGCAGGACTTTACGTTTATATCTGCGAAAATCCTTAACAGAAGCAAGATTTTGGGAGGTGCTTGAAGTGAGTTCTTTTGACTTTCATAATCCGGTACGTTTAATTTTCGGCAGAGGAAGACTGGCGGAAATTGGCGCGATTGCTAAAGAAAATGGTCAAAAAGCTATTATTGTTACATCTGGCAGTTCAGGACGGACTGGTCTGCTTGATCGGGTCAAAGGGTATTTGACAGAGGCGGGTGTGACGGCAGTTGTCTTTGATAAAGTAAAAGCGAATCCTTTGACGACAACAGTGGATGAAGGCGGTGAAGTGGCACGCAAGGAAGGTTGTGACCTCGTTATCGGTCTTGGCGGCGGCAGTTCTATGGATGCGGCCAAAGCTGTTGCTTTTATGGCTAAAAATCCTGGGAAAGCCGCTGATTATCTTTACGGTAAGCCAGGAACAGGCGCATTGCCGCTGGTGCTTGTTACGACGACAGCCGGTACGGGCAGTGAAGGAAACTGCATCGGGGTTTTAACGAATCCTGAAAATAAAGATAAAAAAGGAATGCGCGGACCGCACTTGTATGCGAAAGCGTCGATTATTGATCCGGAGCTGCTTGTGACGTTACCGAAAAAATCGATTGCTGGCCCGGGTCTTGATGCGCTGTTTCATGCCATTGAGGCGTTTATTGGTCGTCGTAGCAATGATATGACTGGAATGATGGCGCTTCAGGCGATTCGTCTATCTAGTGAGAACTTGCCGCTTGTCTATGAAGATCCGAAAAATCTAGCTGCTTGGGAGAAGGTATCCCTGGCTAATACTCTGGGCGGTATGGCGATTGATGGTAGCGGTACGGCACTGCCTCATGGCATGGAGCATCCCGTAAGCGGCCTTTATGATGCACCTCATGGCGAAGGCCTTGCTTCGCTTTATGTGGCTATTTTAGAATTTACGCTTGCGGCTGTACCGGAGAAATTTGCTCAAATTGCCCAAGCGATGGGAGCCGATATTAGCGGCTTGTCGGTAGAAGCAGCTGCCGCAAAATGTATTGATTGTATCAAAGAGCTTATGGCTAAAGTTGATATGCCGCCGCGTCTCAAGGATTTTGGCGCGAAAGAAGCTGATATTGACTGGCTTACTGATCAGGCGATCAATACGATGCAGGTAAATCTGTCGAATCATCCGAAAACGCCAACCCGTGAAGAGATTCGGGAAATTTATCGTAAAAGTATGTAAGTAAACGATCTGATAATCAGGCAATAAGGGAAGTTTATAGTAGCCGCTGTCAACGTGAAATTTGGCAGCGGTTTTTTGCGAGTTTTGTGAGTTGAGACTTGCGGAATTACTTTATATGCGATAAAATATTATAGTAACTGTAAAAGAGGATGTATCATGGAAAATAAAGACGTCTTGTATATGAATCTAGCGTTAGACCAGGCAAAACTGGCTGGTGACATAGGCGAAGTTCCCATTGGCGCTGTTTTAGTGCTGAACGATGAAGTCGTTGCGACGGCCCATAATCGACGGGAAACTTGGCATGATGCTACAGCGCATGCGGAAGTCATTGTCATTCGGGAAGCTTGCCAAAAGCTAGGGCGTTGGCGTTTGACGGGAGCAACTCTTTATGTTACTATAGAACCGTGTCCCATGTGTGCAGGCGCTATTGTGATGAGCCGGATTGACCGTGTAGTTTATGGCAGTTCTGACTATAAAGCAGGAGCCGTGGAATCCCTGTTTAACATTGTGCAGCATCCGGGGCTGAATCATCAAGTTGACGTGACGGCGGGAATACTTGCTGATGAGTGTAGTTCTTTAATGAAGAATTTCTTTAAAAGTCGTCGCAAATAAAATATGGAGAGGTGTCCGAGTGGTCGAAGGTGCTTGACTCGAAATCAAGTGTCCTGTCAAAGGGACCGTGGGTTCGAATCCCACCCTCTCCGCCAATAGTTACTTAAAGTCTTACTAGCTTTCGCTAGTAGGGCTTTTTTATTGCCGAAAAACAGTTTTTGGTAACAACTCTGGCATAAAAGAGTCGCAGTCTATATTTTGAGCTTGCGGCTTATTTCTACAGGTATATGCTTGGTATTTGTAGAATTTATTTTTTATTGGAAAACATGAGTTGTTTTAGAATATGTTAGTTTCAAAAAAGGTGGATTTTATTATATGGCAGATACTATGAATCAACAGAATTTAGCAGACTTTATATGGAATGTTGCAGATTTACTACGTGGAGACTTCAAACAATCAGAGTTTGGTCGGATTATTCTGCCATTTACCGTCCTGCGGCGCTTGGAGTGTGTTTTAGAGCCGACTCGTGAGGCAGTACGCCAACAGTACCTAGCAATGAAAGATAGCGGTGTTGAATTAGATTTAGTGCTTCCAACTGCAGCGCAAGCGCAGTTTTATAATGTATCGCAGTTTTCACTAGATACTCTCGGGGCGACCAGTACTAGGGCTAACTTGGAAGATTACATTGCTAATTTCTCAGCTAATGCTCGGCAGGTATTCGAGCATTTTGCTTTTGATGGTTGGTTGACTAAGTTAGAGACAGCCAACCTTTTATATTTGGTTACCCAAAAGTTTGCGGCAGTTGATTTGCATCCAGAGATCATTTCTAATGCTGAAATGGGTTTAGTATTCGAGCACTTAATTCGTAAATTTGCCGAATCCGCGAATGATACAGCAGGAGAGTTTTTCACGCCACGCGATGTGGTGCGTTTAGCGACGACGCTGGTTTTTGCTCCTGACCATGCTGCATTAAATGGGGAGGGTGTTATTCGTACCGTATATGATTGTGCAGCCGGTACGGGCGGATTCTTATCGTCTGCCATTGAACAGGTGCATGAATGGAATGAAAATGCGACGATTGTGCCGTATGCCCAAGAGCTTAACCCGGAAACATATGCCATTTCGGTAGCAGATAAATTGATTCAAGGGTATGATACGAAAAACCTGAAACTAGGCAATACGCTGTCGAATGACCAATTGCTCTATGAGCGTTTTGACTATTGCTTAGCGAATCCTCCCTTTGGCGTGAAGTGGGAAAAGGTACAGAAAGACGTGCAGAAGGAACATAAAGAGCAAGGTTATGATGGTCGCTTTGGACCGGGACTGCCGCGTGTAGGTGATGGATCTTTGCTCTTTTTATTGCATTTGATTTCGAAGCGTAAGCCTGTACACTTAGGAGGCAGCCGTATTGGTATAGTTCTATCCGGCTCACCGCTCTTTAACGGCAGTGCTGGTTCGGGGGAATCGGAGATTCGTCGTTGGATTCTAGAAGAAGATATGTTGGAAGCCATTATTGCTTTGCCAACAGATCTTTTCTATAACACGGGCATTGGTACGTATATTTGGATTTTGTCTAACCATAAAGACGAGACTCGCAAAGATTTAGTGCAGTTGATTGATGGGACAGCATTACATACATCTATGCGTAAGTCTTTAGGCAGTAAGCGCAAATATTTATCTGATGAGCAGATTGCCGAAATCGCCCGTCAGTATGAAGCGATGGAAGATACCGTTACCAGCAAGGTATTTCGAACACAAGACTTTGGCTATCGCCGTATTACAGTAGAAAGACCTCTCCGAATGCGCTTTCAGGTAACCATAGATTCTTTGGCGATTTATCAAGAAAGCAAGGGGAGTGATCATGCAGAAGCCTTTGCGGCCCTCATAGATACTGGAAGCTTTGATTCGTACGACGGTTTTTTACAAGCTGCTAAGGTGACGAAGTTAAGTAAAGTAGCGATGAAAGCAGTAATGAATGCATTTGGTGTAAAGAGCGAAACTGCACAGCCTGTGAGGGAAGGCAAGGCGATTTTGCCTGATCCCGATTTGCGCGAGTACGAGAATGTACCATTAAGTCGCAGTGTAGAAGAATACTTTGCTACAGAGGTATTACCGCATGTTCCTGATGCTTGGATTGATATAAGTAAAACGGATGCAAAAGATGGGCAGGTAGGAATTGTTGGGTACGAAATTAATTTTAATCGTTATTTTTATCAGTACCAGCCACCACGTAGTTTAGCTGAAATTGATGCGGAACTGAGAGCCGTTGAGGAGGAAATTGCCGAGCTCTTACGTGAGGTGACGGTATGAGTCAGTATAAACCTTATCCAGCATATAAGGATTCTGGGATTGCGTGGTTGGGAGAAGTGCCTAAACATTGGCACATGAGTAAAGTGAAGTGGGAATTTGATACGCAGTTGGGAAAAATGTTACAACCTACTCAGTTGGATTCTGAGGAGATTCAGGTACCCTATTATAAAGCTCTTACTGTTCAATGGGAAATGCTTTCAGACAAAGTAAATGAAACTATGTGGGCCTCTAAAAAGGAAATTGAAAATTATCAAATAGTACAAGGGGATCTTCTTGTTTGTGAAGGTGGCGAAGCTGGAAGATCTGCTATCGTGAAAAATAATATAAAAGATACTATTATTATACAAAATTCTATTCACCGTGTTAGACCTATTAACAATAATCGAAATGAGATGTTGTTAAGATTATTACAAACCGTATCTTCAGCAAAATGGCTTGAAGTTTTATGTAATAAAGCAACCATAGTCCATTTTACAGGAGAAAAATTAGGGGATCTCACTTTTCCTGTTTGTACTGTTCAAGAACAAATAGCTATAGCTATTTATCTTGATAATGAGACAGCTCGCATCGACGCCCTTATAGAAAAGAAAATCCGCTTTATTGATCTGTTAAAAGAAAAACGGCAAGCGCTCATCACAAATGCTGTTACCAAGGGACTTGATCCTAATGTAAAGATGAAGGATTCAGGGGTGGCATGGTTAGGTGAGATACCCGAGCATTGGGAGGTAAAGCTTGTTAAATATATAACTACACATGTTGGTAGTGGAAAAACACCTAGTGGTGGCGCGGAAGTTTATCAGGATGCAGGAGTTATATTTTTACGTAGTCAAAATGTTCATGATGGTAAATTGTCTTTAGCGGATGTTGCGTATATCTCAGAAAAAATTGATGAAGAGATGAGGGGATCGCGAGTCTATGAAGGCGATATTTTATTAAATATTACAGGAGGTTCTATCGGGCGAAGTTGCCATGTCTTGACGAACATTGGACCAGCAAATGTTAATCAACATGTTTGCATAATTCGAGCTGCTGAAAAAGAGCTTGGAGTATGGATGGCTACTTGTTTTGTTAGTGAGCTAATTAGAAGGCAGATTGAATTTCTTCAGACAGGCGCAGGTCGTGAAGGCTTGAATTTTGAACAGATCAGAAATATGATACTCACGATACCACCAAGAAGAGAGCAGAAGTTAATCTGTGAACATATACACGCAGAATCTTTCAGGATAGATTTATTAAGCGAAAAAATCCAACAAAGCATCAATCTTCTCAAAGAACGCCGATCAGCACTAATTACTGCCGCTGTAACTGGCAAAATCGATTTAAGGGAGGATACTCATGAGCCAAATCCATCATGAATGTGAGCTTGAACGATATATTGTTGAACAATTAGAGGCGGCTGGCTGGTTAGTGGGTCATGCACATGGATATGATCTTACTAGGGCGCTATATACAGAAGATGTTATTGGTTGGCTTAGGGAAAGTCAGTCTGAAGCTTGGGCGAAGCTAGAACGTTTACATGGTTCAGACGTTGACACAGCTGTTTTAAACCGTTTGATGAAGGTGTTGGAAAGCAAGCAGGGCGGGACTATGCAAGTTTTGCGTCACGGCTTTGAGACGGCTGGGGTAGGGAATTTGACTATGAGTGTCGCTCGTCCGGAAGATAGCCGCAATGAAATTGTCAGCCGCCGTTATGCTTTAAATCGCTTGCGTGTCGTGCCGCAACTGCGTTATTCCTTAGATAAGACAGATGAGCTTGATTTGGCGTTTTTCATTAATGGAATTCCTGTTGCGACGGTTGAATTAAAAACCGATTTTACTCAGTCTGTCGAAGCAGCGATGCAGCAGTACAAACAAGATCGTCCGCCTAAAAATGAAAAAACAGGCCGCACAGAACCGTTGCTGACTTTCAAACGAGGTGCAGTCGTACATTTTGCCCTAAGTGACAGTGAAATCTATATGACGACTAAACTGGATGGACAAGATACCACCTTCCTGCCATTTAATCGTGGCAATAATGGCAAACGTGGCAATCCACCAAGTAAGGATGGTGAGTATCCAGTCAGTTATTTTTGGCGTCAGGTCTTGCAGAAAGAAAACTGGCTGCGCATTTTCCATCGCTTTGTCTTACTGAACAAGAAGGAAGGCCAAGACAAAAATGGTCATACCTTTATCAAAGAAGCCCTGATCTTTCCGCGCTTTCATCAGTGGGAATGTGTCACCAAGCTTATTGATACTGTCAGAGTCGAAGGGGCAGGCCAGCCCTATCTGATTCAACACAGTGCAGGATCAGGCAAAACGAATACCTTTTCGTGGACGGCACATGAATTGATTCGAGTGCGCCAAGCGAATGGCGAGCCGTATTTTCACAGTGTTGTTGTCGTTACAGACCGTACGGTACTTGATAAGCAGCTACAAGATGCAATTGGGCAAATTGAGCATCAGACAGGTGTAGTATGTGCTATTGATCGCGAGCAATCAAGTCTGCCCAAAAGTCAGCAACTAGCTCAGGCCATGCTGGAAGGGACGCCGATTATTATTTGTACCTTACAAACTTTCCCCTATGCTCAAAAACTTATTTTACAAGAAACCAGTCTGCGTGAACGTCGTTTTGCTGTTATTATTGATGAAGCTCATAGCAGTACAGGCGGAAGTACGGCAGATGATTTGCGATATGTGCTGACAGGGCAAAGTGAAGCCGAATGGGACAATTTGAGTAAAGAGGAAAGGTTGTCAGTATGGCAAGCATCACGCCAGCGCCCTGGTAATGCCAGCTATTTTGCATTTACTGCCACGCCGAAACATTCTACGATCAGCTTATTTGGTCGGGCTCGTGACCAAAGCAAGCCAGTTAGTAAGGACAACCCGCCGACCGCCTTTCATTTATACTCTATGCAACAAGCTATTGAAGAAGGCTTTATTCTCGATGTGTTGCGCAACTATACTAGCTATGATGTAGCTTTTAAGCTGGGTAGTCAGTTTACTGAGAACAAGGATCGTCGTGTCGATGAAAAAAGTGCTACGCGTGCCTTAGCCAAATGGGTGTCTTTGCATCCAATCAATGTCGCACAGAAGGTGGAAATGATTATTGAGCATTTCCGTAAGAATGTAGCGCATTTACTCAATAGACAAGCGAAAGCTATGGTAGTTACTTCATCACGAGCTGCAGCTGTAAAATATCATTTGGAGTTGCGCCGATACTGTGAAATCATGGGGTATGGCAGCATTCGTGCTATGGTGGCTTTTTCTGGAGATGTATCTAATAGGGAAGTACAAGATAGTGAACATGCGGAGGATTATCAGTTTAATGAAAATAATGCTAATCCCGCATTGCATGGCAGAGATATGCGCAAAGTTTTTGACCAACCGGAATATCAAGTCATGATTGTAGCTAATAAATTTCAAACCGGTTTTGATCAGCCTAAACTGGTGGCTATGTATTTGGATAAGAAGATTTCAGGAGTTGAAGTTGTACAAACCTTATCTCGGTTAAATCGTACTTTTCCTGGCAAAGATAAAACCTATGTCATTGATTTTGCTAATGAGCCGGGAGAAATATTAAAAGCTTTTCAAACCTTCTATCGTGATGCGAAGATGGCCGATATTCAAGATACGGATGTAGTCTATGACCTAAAAGCACGGCTAGATAGCTCTTTATTATATTCGCCAACTGAGGTGGATGCTTTTGGTACAGCCATTGTAGATGCGCATGTCACGCATCAAAAACTATATGCGTTAACACAGGCAGCGACAGATCGGTACAATAATAAAATGAAAGCACTCAATGAGAGTATTACCATGTGGGAACGGGCCTGGGAACAGGCTCATGCGGAAGGGGATGCTGTTGGTGAAGCAAATTCTGATTTGCAGCGTGCCGAACAATGTAAAGAGCGCGATGAACTTCTCATCTTCAGTGAAGGACTTGGCAAGTTCGTGAAATGCTATGAATATATTGCACAGCTTGTTGAGTTTGGTGATCCGCAATTAGAGGCTTTTGCTAATTATGCGCGATTATTGCGTAAACGACTGAAAGGCATTGCCCCAGAGCAAGTCGATTTAGGGGATTTGCGTCTGACACATTACAAAATAAGGACTGGTGGTACACTTGGTGGCGTTTCTACCAATGGCATTCAGGAGACGCCTGAGTTGTACGGTATTACTGATAATGGTCAGCGTGAAGCACGTGATCGTGAGAAAAAATATTTATCTGAGTTAATTGCTAAACTAAATCAGGCATTTGGCGCCAGCATTAGTGATACAGACCAAGTGGCTTTTGCGGTACATGTTTCGGAAACGCTGCGTAAAGACCAAATGGTAATGGCGCAGATAGCAAATAATCCAAAAGAGCAGGCATTAAAAGCAAATTTACCGCAAGCCATGATTGAAGCTATCAGTGGTGCTTTTATGACACATCGCGATATTGCTACTAAGCTTTTGAGTAATGAGGAAAGTCGGGACTTGTTTTTAAATGTGGTATATGAGCTTTTAAAGCAGGATCAGGGGAGTCAGCTTGTTTTGTCGGCAAGGAAATAGATGCAACAACAAAGCGAGGTGGTATCAGTGCAGTTAAATAAAGGAATGGTAACTGAAATTATTGCATCAGGGGAATCGTTGTCGGTTGAATTCAAGTCAGATCGGTCAGGTGCGGAGGGAAAGCGCTGTTTAGAAGATAATACAATCTTTGAAGAAGTAGTAGCTTTAGCAAATACGCAGGGTGGATTTTTATTAATCGGGGTAGAAGATGATAAGACAATTAGCGGTGTTCACCTTAAACGAAATCGTCCCATTCAAGTAGAATTATTGAGGAGCTTTATTTTTAACAATACAGTACCATCAATTATGGTTGATGCGGCAGTGATTGTTATTGAAGAGAAGGAAGTTATTGCTATACGAGTACAAAAGCAGGCAATGCTATGTGCAACAACGAATGGGAGGATGCTGCAAAGACATATAGGTGTTCATGGCCCAGAAACGAGACCAATTTATCCATTTGAGCTTGCAAGTCATTTAGCTAGTTTAGGCCACTTTGATTACTCTTCACAACCGGTTAGGGGAACAACTTTGGCCGACCTTGATACGATAGAATTTGCTCGTTTGCGTCAAATGATTCAACGGCGACCAGAAAGTGATCGAGCACTTTTACAGATGTCCGATACGGAAATAGCTCAAGCATTAGGTTTAGTAGTTACAAGTGGTGAAGCGCTTGTTCCAACCATTGCTGGATTATTAATGGTTGGTGTCTCTGACTCTATAAGGAAATATCTACCGACACATGAGCTGTTATTTCAAATACTAGATGATAATGATGATGTCTTGGTCAATGAATCCTTCAAGGGGCCGTTGTTGCAATCCTTAGAAGAAGTCGAGTTGCGTTTTAAGGCGCAAAATAGAGAGAAAGAGATTGTGATAGGATTATTTCGTTTTCCGATTCCGCGCTTTGATTCGCTTGGTTTCAGAGAAGCACTCAATAATGCAGTGCTGCATAGAGATTATTCTCGAATGGGAAGTGTTTTTGTACAGATTCGCCATGATCATATCACGATTGCAAGTCCAGGCGGGCTCATTGCAGGAGTAACGCTGGATAATATTTTGACACATGAACCTGCACCAAGAAATTATGTTTTAGCGGATGTGTTTAAGCGAGTCGGCTTGGTAGAAAGGTCTGGGCGGGGTGTAGATAAAATTTATCGAGGTCAACTACGTTACGGACGTCCATCACCTGATTATTCGCAAACTGATATGTATGGGGTACGGGTGACTTTAAAAGGTGGCGAAGCTTCGCAGGATTTTATCAAGTTCATTTATGCGCAAGAAAAAGAACTTGGACAGGAGTTGCCATTAGATGAACTAATTGCGCTGAACCAACTTTTTATTACGCGTCGAACTGACGCCGATGCAATCGCAATGTTGATTCAAAAAAGTCGCACAACAGCGCGTGCTTTGTTAGAACGCTTAGTTGAAAGAGGACTTTTGGCAGCTAAAGGTGAACGCCAGCACCGCGAATATCATTTTTCAGCTCAAACCTTTGCTGCTACTGGAAATCCATCAGGTTTTGTTCGTACACACGGATTCGATGAAATTCAACAACAATCAATGGTGATTGCTTTTTTGGAAGCTCATGGCCAAATTAGTAGAGCTCAAGTCAGCGATTTGTGCGGAATTCAGACGAGAGCGGCATCTTATTTACTGGAAAAGATGAGAAAGAACAACAAAATTACTTTGGTGGGTAAAGGTCAAAAATCATATTATGTATTAGCAGATCAATAGACAGAAGAACAATTTTGTTAGTTCTTTGTTAGTTCTTTGTTAGTTCTTTGTTAGTTCTTTGTTAGTTCTTTGTTAGTTGAGTTGAAATCGAATCTCACCCTCTCCGCCAATGAAATCAAGGCTTCCAGCGTTTTTGCTGGAAGCCTTTTTGTGTGTGAAAAAGAGTCATAGTTATTTTTATCCCCTAAAAGAAACATCATCTATTAGAACATTACCGGTACCAGTTTTAGTAAATAGAATTCTGGCACAAGTAGTTCCGGCTGGTGATACATTCGTTATGCGCTTAATAAATACATAGCTATTACCTGATGAACTGCCATTTATGACAATAGGGTTAACAGCGGGGTTAATGGCAGGTGTGCCGCTAGGTTCCCAAATAACTTGTGCTGTAAATTGGGCAGTGTTACTTTGATTTTGAGTATTCACTGAAAAAGTGAATTCATAGGGACATCCTGGACTAATTCCACAAATTGTTTGTTCTAAAGTGGAATCGGTTGGTTGGGCAGCTCCTAGCTGAGCAGCGACAGCGCCGGTCAATGCATCCTTAGGAGCACTGTTCACGATGTTTGTTCCAATCCATGATTGAAAAGTGTTGCAAGTTGCATCGGTACAAGGAATTTCAAAACTAGGATTTTGAACTAATTCCGTAGTTTGAGGGCAAGTACCTTCTGGACAGGTACATGAGCCGGGTGGACAGGTACATGAGCCGGGTGGACAGGTACATGAGCCAGGTGGGCAAGTACATGAGCCAGGTGGACAGGTACATGAGCCAGGTGGGCAGGTGCATGAACCCGGTGGACAAGTACATGGTGGATGACAGCACTGGGGGTGATTTTCACAATACATCTTTTTTAAAGCTTCTTCCAAGCATGACTCTTTGTACTCGCACGAATGTTTTCTCCTTTCGCAACTTTTTGAACCAATAACCTGCTCAGTTTTATTTTTTTCGCTCATATATACTCCTTTCAAATTCTTATGGAATTGTGTTATCTATATAAAATATGCGTAAAAGAGTCAGTGTGCTCTTTATGTTAACTAAAGGCAAGAGGTGTTTCCGTAAATATTTGCTCAAAGGAAGCGTGGGTTGAATCTCCCTCTCCTTTTTTGTTGAATAGAGGATTATCTAAACAGAATCCGTGCTACTTGTTGTACTTACGTAGCGGTGCGTTGACACTCCCTCTGGCGCTGTAACATATACTAAATCAGATGAATTTAATACATTTAGAATTTTTAACGGGAAAAATGTTTTGATATCAAGCGATATGGCGCTTGGCTAATTTCATAAAGCAATAAAACTGATTACATAAGGAGGGATATACGTGGACAATACTTTGGTCACTATTGCCGGACTGTGTGATTTTAGAGGCATTACTTTCACAAAAGGAGTTGATAATTTTTGGACTCAGATCATGATTCAGGAGAAATTACCCATTACTAATACAAAGCCAGAAATCGAACAAATCACAGAGGTAAACGTGGCAGTGAAGGTCATCAGAAAAAAAGTAATTGTCACTCCCTGTACCAATGGTTATCCAAATTTTGAAGGCAAATTATTGAGCGGACGAAAGCTAATTGTTGAAGGGGAGCTTTGTCAAACAATCACATACATTGCTGCTCGCAGTGAGCAATCGGTACATTCTGCTCATTTTGAGATTCCCTTTTCGGCGTTTATCGTCATCCCGAAAATGGTGCGAGTTAGTTACAAAGACAGCGAAAAAGAGATAGATTCGCTCAACATTGACTATCAGATTAGCAGCTGCTTAGAAGATGTGTTTGTCAAAGATATTAATCCTAGGTTAATCATTGATAATGTAATGCTATTATTGCAAGCTACTCCGGCTGTAACTAGCCTTTGTCCTGATGAGTATTAATTGACGGTAGCGTGTTGGCAAAACTTATTACGCTAGGAGGAAGAAATATGAGGTATTGCGATAAAGACTTCGTAAAAGAGGGCGTAGCTAATACCGAAACCATAGATTGCGGCGTTATGGGCACTTTTGAAAATCCCCTGCGATCAGACTGCGAAGAGAAAGACCAACTTCTGATTATTAACGGAGTTTGTTCAAGGGAAAAGATCGAAAACTTTTTGGCTGGCGGCGATATTCGACGGTGGACAGAACTGGTGATCCCAGAAGTGTTATGTATTCCTAAAATTAAACCAGACGTTGAGAAGCTTGTGAGTATTTCCTCTGTAGTAGAAATTATATCGCAGCGTGTAATAAATACACCGTCCCAAACAACTAGTCCGGAAATATGTCCGCCAGTTTTTAATCAGGAAGGTACAGCGATAACCGGAATCAAGCTGGTAATAGAAGGCGTTCTGCGTCAAAAAATTATATATTCTGCGGCCCAGACGCAAAGTGTGCATGCTATATATTTTGATATGCCTTTTTCGGCCTTTATTGTGCTTGATCCCAAAGATTCTATGGCACAAAAATTTAAAGTCGACATCTGTATTGAGGACATTTTTGTCACAGCGACTATGCCGCGAAAAATATTTAAAAATGTTATTTTGATGATTCGGGCCTTACCTCTCGTATGCTGATGTTCGAAGAAGGAGGGTTTCATTTATGAAAGTATGTCAATGCTTTGGCCAGAGTGCCGTCGAAATAATCGGTTTATGTGATCCCGCGCAAGTGACTATATTTGTGGAGCCGCAAGACACTGATGATCGTGTGAAAACGGGCGCATGGACGCAGATCTCTGTTTTAGAAGTATTTAAATTACCTGCAAATAAGCCTGATATTGCTACACTGAATAAAGTGCTTATTGAAGTGCAAATTATTTCAAGTAGAGTTGTAAATACACCAGTAGGGCCCTGTCCCACCAGGGAGAATCTGGAGGGTACTAGGCTCACTGGGAAAAAATTGGTAGTTGAGGGAATGCTAAAGCAAAAGATTGTTTATACGGCAGCCAGACCGGACCAGCCTGTTTTTTCGGCGCATTTTGATGCAATGTTTTCCGCATTTATCGTTTTGAATCCTAATGCGGATCTTAAGGAGTTTTGCGTAGAAGCCTGTATTGAAGACGTCTTTGCCATACCCTTTAATCCGCGAGAGGTATTTAAAAATGTAACGTTGTTTTTGCAAGCAAAACCTTTTAATGCTGATGGTTGTATTCTTATTGAATAAATTTATTAAACGGAAATAAAGAGGTTTTTTGATAAGCTAAGCAGCTTTTCAGGCAACCTCTTTGTTATCGGGATTTCCTATAGATTTGTCTACTCTTCGTAATTAAAGCCAAAGGTTACGCCGTGACGACTTCCCATCTTTTGGTACGGCTGAATATACGTGGGGGCATAAAAATCGTCAGAGAAAACATATTCATAGGGCTTATAGTCTTTCTTGTGAGCGGGTTTGCAGGCATAGTCGTCGTAAGTGGGCGGTTTGCAATAGCCGCTATAGTGTTGCGGTATGCACTCGGGGCTATGAACAGGAGGCTTACACTCGTAGCTATGAGGTGGTTTGCAAGTGGATTGTTTGCAAGGTTGCTTATTACAGTCAGGGATATGAGAAGGCGGCTTGCAATCAGGCGCAAGGGGCTTACATTCATGAGAAATAGGCTTACATTCATTGTCCTGATAGGGTTTGCAAGCATGGTCATCAGCGGGGATACTGCTGTCGCAGCTATCATATTGCTTGCAGTTTAGAATGGGGGGCGGCGGGGCGCAACTGTAGCTAGGTGAATTTTGGTAGAAGGGTTTTTGAATTGGCCCGCAATAGGGACTAATGGACTTACATATACTGCCATGATAGGGATGGCAGTACTGTGGAACATAGGCTTTGACGACTCGATGCAACCTAGGCTTGCACAACTGTAAAACTACGATTGTATTAATTTTTCTTGGAGCAATGATGTCATTTTTATAAAATCTAATTTTAGTTTTCAAAAAAGCATGAAAGCATTCGCGAGCACGCCGATGGAAGGTCAAACCATTAAAGGGGATCTTGGTATGCAAGAGATGGATGGGGTTGGAATTGTCACAGGTGCAGGCTACATATTCTATACAAATATCGATATGCCCGGCGAAGAAAATTCTTTTTCGCATGGTGATCGTTTTATCAATAGTTGCTCTCGTCGCGACGCGAAGTATGGAGGCGATATCAGGCTTATGTTCTGGTATCGCGAGAATCGTATTGACGGAAATCTGTGTGCATCCCATAGTTAACTTTCCTCCTATCTTCTTTAGTCTTGAGCTTAAAGCTAATAGCTAATAGTTGTTAGAGTCATCATGTGGGGAGGAACAATAATTAGGCGCCTGTTTCAGTATGGGGCAGATAAATATGATTGTGGTTACAGTTAGCCAGCGACAGTCTAAGCATTGAACCGAAATATCTTCGATAGCGGAGCATACTTGTATCACTTCATCTTTGCTGAAGCCTAGCAATATTAAGCTGCAAAAGGGGATTTCGAAATGGGCGCAATGGACCGATTGGCAGGGGTCATCGGCGACAAAAGTAACTTTAATCTGTTTTTTTCCTTCAACAACTATTTTTCTTCCGACTGGAGTGCAAATTACTTTTGAGGAACAAATAATTACACTTACGCATACTTCTAACACTTCGCGGATATTCGGATTGGGATCTGGGATACAGAGTCTGTCAGTTTCGCAGAATTCTGTGAAGGGATGGCTAGGAGGACAATTAGGAAACTGTGATACCGGTGTAATACCTAAAACGTCAATAAGCTTGCTACTCATAAGGCCTTCTCCTTATTCTGTTAATCTCTTATAGCTATTATTTATTATTATTTTATGGGTTTAAGCGGACTTCTGTTACTATAATTGGATATTAATTAGAATAATTATGTTGCCTTGTTTCTTATCAAGCGTACGGAAATTGAGTAAAAAATAAAACCCCGGCGCCATGTCCGAGGTTTGCCTAGTATGTAGATTGTGGCTGATGGATCAGCCAGTTAAACAATCACGTTGCGGTCCGATTGCCGAAATATCATCCCAATTCAGGATAATGGTATTACCTATTTCGAAAAGCGGATAGGTGTTATCTACGGAACTGCGAATACCATTCACGATTGCGGGAGTCGTGACAGGCGTTGCGGCGCAGCAAATCTCTCCAGGGCGACACGTTAATTCCAAGCGGATAAAACTGCCGCTTCCTTCGAATCTACGCGGAAGTAGATCATCATTGCTGACATTCGGATCTGCCGCGAGTGTATCATTAGTGGTGTCTTGATAAGCGCGGCCGCAGTTCCAGTCTAGAATGGTTCCTTGATAAACTGTTCCAAGGCGGGTTACTACTGTTACTGGTAAATTCCCTACTATACAACCAAGATCTAGCCTGGTATTATTTTCACCTGACATAGGAATCACTCCTTATCTTTATGTTCCAGTACTATTAGCGAAAACAAAACCCCAGATAAAGGGGTTTTGTTTTCTGTAGCAAGTTCGAATTTGTCAACCTATCGATTCACTATTTAAGCTGGTGTCAAGCAAGTGCGGCTTGGTCCAATGGCGACAATATCAGCGATGTTAATTAAGACCGTGTCATCAACTAGGAACAAATCAGGGGCGCCAGTAGCAGTACCTACGATCGGAGTGATGTTGGTAACCACGCCCGCAGTTGGCTCGCAGCAGAGATTTCCCGGTAAGCAGGTTAGACGCAGACAAATAAATTTAGTATTGTTTTCGCAGTTCACATCAACCTCAATCGGTTTGTGGCAGTGTTCTTTTTTCTCATCTTTTTTGTCACAGCACTCTTCATCTTCCTTGCCTTGGGCATAATCCATGGTGATTGTTGGGAAAACAACGGGGTAACCGTATTGAGCCCGAGTATTGTCTCTGTCTTCAATAGTTCCTTGGAAGACATAACCACAGCAGGTTACGACAGTAACAGAAATATTTCCTAATACGCAATCAAGATTCAATCCTGTGGCTTTGTTTCCAGTAGTTGGCATAATTAATTCGCTCCTTTAATATGGTTTTTGAGCTTTCGCCTTCTACATACTATGCGGTTTTGTCACAAAGATGACTCGATAACGGACTACAAAACTACAAAATTATCTATAGTATTTATGTTTACTATATAAACGAAGGCTTCCAGCATTTTGGCTGGAAGCCTTTTGTATTCTAACAAGCTTAATTTATACTTTTCAATACTGCCGCTGACGGTGATTGCGGGAGGATTCCCTCAATAGGGGTTGTTGAGCGGCGTAATAATCGTGCTGAATTAAGTACGACTAGAATTGCGCCAGCATTATGGACAATGGCGGCCGCGATCGGACCAAGCAATCCCAAGGTAGCAAAAACAATGGCTACGATGTTAATGAGATTTGCCGTAAAAATATTTTGCCAGATCGTACGATACGCTTGTTTGCTTAAATCAATCGCTTCAGGAATTTTAGCTAAATCATCCGATAAAAGGGCAATATCTGCTGCTTCCATTGCAATATCGGTGCCGGAATAGCCCATAGCGATGCCGATGTCTGCTTTAACGAGTGCTGGGGCATCATTAATTCCATCGCCAACCATAGCGACTTTATGGCCTAAGTCTTGGTATTTTTCCACGTAGCTTACTTTGTCTGCCGGGAGTAAGTCGCCGTGCACGATAGGGATGTTTAGTTCGGCGGCAATGGCTTTTCCGACGGGAAGAGCATCTCCTGTCAACATCACTAGATTTTTTAATTTTGACGGGAAGAGATACTTCAAAACGGCAGCTGCTTCTTGGCGTACTGGATCTTGTACCACGAGGATAGCGGCTACCTGCGTATAAGCAGCAAATAGAATGACCGTTCCACCGAGGGACTGCTGGTTTTCACAGTAGGTAATTTGTTGTTCTGTCATTACGATACCCTGGGCCTCAAATAATGTTTTATTGCCTAAGAGGAACTTCTGGTCATTTATTTCGGCCACGATTCCTTGTCCCACGATGTGTTGCCAGCTTGTTGGTTCTGCTAAACTGATGTTTTCAACTTCGGCAGCCTCAATAATCGCTTTGGCTAAGTGGTGTTCAGAACGTTTTTCCATGCCGGCGGCAATGGCAAGCACATCGCTTTTATTCCAGTTCTCGTAGCAGTGCAACTCTTTTAAGCGCGGCTTGCCGATCGTAACAGTTCCCGTCTTATCAAGTACGAGCGTATCAATACGACTTGCTGCTTCAAGGATGTCGCCGCCCTTGATTAAGATACCTCTTCTCGCAGCAGAGCCAATTGCGGCAGCAACTGCCGTAGGCGTACTTAACAGCATCGCACAAGGGCAGAAGACGATTAGTATGGTTACACTTCTGACAATATCGCCTGTTACAATATATACGAGCGCGGCAATGGTAAGACTAAGGGGAACAAACCAATTGGCCCAGCGATCAACTATGCGGGCGATCGGCGCTTTGCTGTCTTGGGCTGTTTTTACCATTTCGATAATATGACCTAGCGCGGTATCCTGGCCAACCTTGGTAGCAACGATCTCGATACTGCCTAGTGACGCAATGGTTCCGCCAAATACATTATCGCCGCTGCTACGTTCTACCGGAATGGATTCTCCGGTAATTGTCGATTGATCAACGGTGGCGAAACCGGCCACAACAACTCCATCTACGGGGATCTTGTCTCCTGGTTTTACGAGCAAATGATCGCCTACCTGAACTAGTTCAGCGTCAATTTCCTGCTCTTCTCCTGTGTTAAATAGACGTGCCTTAAGCGGTGTTAATTCGGCTAACTTTTGCAGGGCTGAATTCGATTTTTCTAGGGTCATGTGTTCAAGCATTTCTCCGAAAGTCATAATCAAGGCCACTTCGGCGGCGGCAAGATACTCGCCAATGGCAACAGCGGCAATAATTGCAATACTTACTAGTAAACCAACTTTGGTATCGCCACGTTGCAAAATTGCTTTAATCGCTTCTAAAACGATTGGTAATCCACTAATGATTGCGGCGATCAAGGTTGTATCGATCCCCAATATTTGCGGTACATACCCAAGCCAATAACCTCCGAGTAAAATTGCTGTAATGGAAATGATACTATAGTCTTTGAGATGTCCGCCTAAATGATGATCATGCATTGTTTATCCGCCTCTTTTCTAGAAAGCTTCCGAATTCACTTTCTGGAGAATGTGTAATAGTTGTTGACCTTCTTCTTCGGTAAGTACAGCAAGGATTTGCTGCGTGAGCGAATGGTGGTACTTATGATGTTCATCAAAAATATTTCTGCCTTTATCGGTGAGGGTAATTAGGTTCACTCTTCGGTCTTCTTTCACACTTTCTCTTTTGGCATAGCCCTTTTTTTCAAGCTTATCTACGGTAACAGTAGTTGTTCCTGTGGTAACTCCTAGATTTTGTGCCAGTGTTTTCATATTCATTGGCCCAAGCTGCCCAAGGATCTCAATGGCATGAGCTTCGGCTACCGTTACATCACTTGCTTTAATAACGGAGTTTTCCCAAGAAGCAAAGCCATTAAAAAAAGTAAAAAGTTCGTCAGTTAATTTATCTACCATGATTTTCGCTCCTAAGCTTTGATAATAATAATATTTGATAATAATATAGTTTGAAATTCAAACTAATTGTATAACAAGAGATAACTGCTGTCAACACAGAGCTATCACATAATGTGTTACAATATGAGGACAAAATAGAGATATCTTAGAAAACATTTTGAGAATCGATAACATTTATCCAAAAGTATTGACTTTTTATATTGGTGTAACTATAATGATTACAACAGGGGGAGCAAAATGAAAATTAGCAGTCGTTTCTCAGTGGCAGTTCATATTTTAGCGTTGCTAGCGATCAATCCGGAGGCTCATAATACTTCGGAGTGGATTGCTTCAAGTGTCAATACGAATCCGGTTATTGTTCGCAATGTTTTAGGACAACTGAAAAAGGGTGGATTGGTTACGATACGACCTGGAGTAGGCGGGGCCTATCTCAATAAATCACTAGAAACAATCAATCTGCTTGAAATTTATCAAGCCGTAGAGGTTGTTCCGGCAAAAGGACTATTTCATCTTCACGAGCAACCCAATCCGCAGTGTCCTGTTGGCGCTAATATTCAAGCCGTATTAGAACAGGTCTTACTACAGGCTCAATTCGCACTTGAACAAGTATTAGCGCAAGTTACGCTGAAGCAGCTTGTGGCGGGTCTTGTTGAAAAAATCAATGAAACCTAACTTTATAATATAAAAATTTTTTTAACTGCGTTGTAATGATTTTGATTACAACAAAACAAGTTATAAATTTAGACTAAGCTAGGCGGCAGAGTTACTATGCTGTACTTGCTTTAATGGAGGGATAAACAATGAAAACAAAACTTTACTATGTTATGGACCCAATGTGTGGTTGGTGCTACGGATTTAGTGATGTAATGAGTCAAATTCATGATAAATATAAAGCAGATTTTGATTTTACGGTGCTGCCCGCAGGGATGTGGGTTGGTGATCATGTGCAGGTCATGAATAGTCAGTTAGGCAGTATGATAAAATCTCACAATACAACAATTACGAAGGTGACAGGAAAAAGTTTTGGGCCTGATTTTGAAGCAAATATATTGGAAAAGGATCAAGCTGTTTTAGACAGTTTACCAGGTTCTAAGGCCATTATAGCTATGCAAAATTTACAGGAAGACAAGGTATTTGCATATATCAAACAGATTTACCAGGCCTTTTATATCGAAGGACGAGATATGAATGATTGGCGTATTTACGCTGAATTAGCTGCTAAATATGGTATTCCCGAAGCGGTATTCCAAGCAGAATTCTTTTCTGAAGAGAATTTGCCAAAGGTTAAACAGGCATTTGACTTGGCCGAGAAACTGGGAGCTACTACTTATCCTAGTCTTGTAGCAGTGCAAGAGAACGAAATACAGTTAGTATCTCAAGGCTATACAGCTTTTAGCGAGTTAGATGCGAGAATTGCTAGGTTATCCTAGTTGATACAAATAGATTGTTCTAATAATAAAAAAGAGGAGTGTTTATTATGAAAATTGCTGTAATCGGTGCGAATGGACGTGTTGGCTCACGTATAGTTTCTGAGGCTCTTAGCCGGAATCATGCAGTGACTGCTATTGTTCGCAAGGCTGCCACCATAACAAATCCTAAGATCCAAGTAATCGAGCGGGACATTTTCGCATTAACTATACAGGACTTACAAGGCTATGATGTAGTTGTTAGTGCTTTTGGGGCTCCCCAAGGCCCATATGAGCTGCATGTAGAAACGGCGAAACATTTAACGGCTTTACTAAAAAATCAAGAAAAACCTCGCCTAATTATTGTTGGTGGCGCTGGCAGCTTACTAGTAGATGATCACGGAACAGAGCTTTGCGCTACACCCGATTTTCCGGAAGCTTACAAACCTACGGCAACAGCAATGCGGGATGAATTAGTATTCTTACGCAGCGTAGACGATGTCAATTGGACCTTTCTTAGCCCGTCGGCGGTATTTGCCCCAGGCGAACGCACTGGTACGTTTCGTCTAGGCAAAGATCATTTGCTGCTTGCTGCCGATGGAAATAGCTCTATTAGTATGGAAGATTACGCAATCGCCCTTGTTGATGAAATTGAGAAACCGCAACATATTAAACAACGGTTTACAGTTGGGTATTAAGAGACTGTCAATAAAAATAAAAAAATCACGCCTCAGCTATAGTCAAATACAGCTGAGGCGTGATTTTTTGCGTTGCGAAGGTCAGTGTAAGCCAGTTACAAAGGATTACAGCTCTAATTCACCTGAAATTTACTTGACGGAATTGTTCGCGCGCATCAAGTAACAAGCGGGATACTAGTTCGATATGTTCCTTGGTAGCTCGAAACAGCGGGATACTTACGCTGAGGGCAGCTAAGGTTTTTCCTGATGATTCTAGAGGGACGGCGTAGCAGCACAGTCCAGGAGTGATTTCTTCCTGTTCTATGGCAATATACTCTGCGCGCACTCTTGCCAACTGGTCAAAAAGCGTAGAAAAGTCTGTGACAGTGTGGTCGGTATGAGCTGTTAAACCATGAGGATAAAGCCGCTTGATGTCGTCTTCTTCATAGGCACTAAGCAAGGCTTTGCCAAGGGCTGTGCAATGGGCGGGGAGCCGTTTTCCCACGCGAGAAATAATGCGGATATCAAGACCAAGCTCTGGTTCTTCCTTTAGCACATAAAGTACATTATTTCCGTCTAGAATCCCCATTTGGCAGAGTTCTTTTGTTTCGGCAACAATTTTCTTCATGATAGATCGGACAAATTCGAGCATATATTCATCCTGGGAATAGGAAGTACCAGTACAAAACGCTGAGATGCCAAGCTTATAACGGAGTGAGTCTTTATTTAGCTGGATATAATTCATATCGGCCATGGTTTGCAGAATGGGAAATAGAGTGCTTTTTGGTACATCGATCGCTTTCGATATTTCAGTTAGTGTGAGTCCGTCTGCATTACCAGATAGGAGATTTAAAATATTAAGTACTCGCTCGGTAGGTTTGTGTGACATAGATACTCCTTTGATGACCGTAGTTTTCGTTTGTTGCCAAGTGCTTAGGGCATTCATATTTATTCTAGTAATATTTAAAACCTTTGTCTAGATAAAAGTGTTTTCCTTAAGTTGAAAGAAGTCATTGAAAATATTTTGTGAAATTTTAAAAATCAGTTGCAAGCAAATGCAGAATTGTGCTAATATTTAGTTGCTGGTTCCTATAAAAGAATCTAATTCGTATATAAGAACAAAAAACAATACGGGTTATAAGTTCGTAACGAGAAAATAATCGGGAGGTAGTTATGTATGGTAGTGAAATCTATATATGATGTCGATGATGAATCTTTTTATGAAATTGATACTCATGCCGAAGGACCGCAGGGAAAGCTGCCCTTTAGTGAAGAGTATCTGAGAGAGTCGCCGAGCGGTCATTTGTTTGGTATGACGCTCAATGCTGGTATGGGCTGGGAGCCGGAAAAGCTGAATGATGATGATGTGCTGATTCTGAGTACGCAGGGCGGCATTCGCGGTTCTAAGGGAGAAACCATCGCCGTAGGACTTCATACGGGGCATTATGAATTGGGAATTCAGATGGCAGAAGCCGCTGATGAATTTAAAAAACAGGGCGCTCTTCCCTATGCAGCTTATGTAACTGATCCTTGTGACGGACGCAGTCAGGGAACGACGGGGATGTTTGATTCACTTCCTTATCGCAATGATGCGGCCATTGTACTGAGACGGTTGGCGCGGTCATTGCCGACACGCAAAGCCGTAATGGGAGTTGCGACTTGTGATAAGGGATTGCCAGCAATGATGATGGCCCTGGCGTCGCTTCATGACGAGCCGACGGTTCTTGTCCCTGGCGGCGCTACGCTGCAACCGATAAACGGGGAAGATGCCGGTACGGTACAGACGATCGGCGTTCGTTTTGCCAATGACGAAATTACCTTTGACGAAGCGGCAAAAGTGGGCTGCAGAGCCTGTGCATCTGCTGGCGGCGGCTGTCAGTTCTTTGGGACTGCTGGTACGTCGCAAGTGATTGCGGAATCGCTGGGGTTGGCGATTACTCACTCGGCTCTAGCTCCTTCTGGTCAGAAAATTTGGCAGGAAGTTGCGCGTCAGTCAGCGAGATCTTTGTTGGCGTTGAAAGATAAAAATATTACGACAAAGCAAATTATTACGGATAAAGCCATTGAAAATGCCATGGTGCTCCATGCGGCCTTTGGCGGCTCGACCAATTTATTGTTGCATTTGCCAGCAATTGCTTTTGCGGCTGGCTGTAAAATGCCAACAGTTCAAGACTGGGCGGCTATCAATAAAAAAGTTCCTCGTCTCGTTAGCGTTCTGCCGATCGGACCTGTTAACTATCCGACTGTGAGTGTGTTCCTTGCTGGCGGCGTGCCGGAAGTGATGCTGCATTTGCGGAAACTGGGACTCTTACATGAAGATGTAATGACGGTTACTGGCGCTACATTGAAAGAAAATCTGGACTGGTGGGAAACTTCTAAGCGGCGTCAAAAATGTCGGAGTCGTTTGATGGAAATTGATGGAGTTAATCCTGATGATGTCATTATGAATCCGGTCAAAGCCAAGGAACGAGGACTGACCTCGACGGTTACCTTCCCAGTAGGAAACATTGCTCCAGAAGGCGCTGTTGTCAAATCGACGGCAATTGATCCTTCCGTGATCGATCCTGACGGAGTGTTTCGTCATACTGGCGAGGCAAAAGTCTTTACTTCGGAAAAATCGGCAATCAAAGCAATCAAGGATAAGCTGATTCAAGCTGGCGATATCATGATTGTTATGGGTGGCGGGCCGAAAGGAACTGGGATGGAAGAAACCTATCAGCTTACTTCGGCGCTAAAGAAACTGCCTTTTGGCAAGCACGTTTCTTTGATTACAGACGCTAGATTTTCTGGTGTGTCGACAGGCGCCTGCTTTGGTCATGTGGGACCAGAAGCATTGGTTGGCGGCCCGTTAGGCAAACTTCGCGATGGCGATTTAATCGAAATTGTTGTTGATGCCAAACAGTTTGAAGGATCCATCAATTTTATTGGAACAAAAGAACAGCGCCTGTCTTATGACGCGGGGGCTAAGGTTTTAGCGGCACGCGACACCTATCCAGGGCTAGCGCCGAATCCTGATTTACCTGAAGATACGCGCTTATGGGCGGCGCTCCAGTCAGTAAGTGGTGGTATCTGGCGGGGTTGTGTCTATGATGTTGATAAAATTATTGAAGTCATTGAAGCTGGCAAGAAGGCTTTACTTGAGCAAAAAAGTTAGTAATAAGATAAAAAATAAGGGAGAAATGCATAATGCCGTTGTTAACTGTATTAGTCGGTGTCGTCCTATTGATCCTATTGATTTCCAGACTAAAAATGAATACCTTCATAGCTTTACTGATCGTTTCTTTTGGCGTAGCTCTCGTCTTGGGAATTCCGGCTGGTAAAATTGTTGCAACCATAGAAGCAGGAATCGGCGGCACACTGGGACATATTGCTCTGATCTTTGGCCTTGGGGCGATGCTAGGTCATCTCGTAGCTGGCGCTGGCGGTGCACAGCGTATTGCCATGACTTTGATTCGTCAGTTTGGACAGAAGAAAATAGAGTGGGCTGTCATTATTGCTTCGTTTATTGTCGGTATTGCCATGTTTTTTGAAGTAGGTCTGGTTTTGTTGATCCCGATCGTTTATTCGATTGCTAGGGAAATGAAAGTTTCCATGCTGTTTCTGGGGATTTCCATGCTGGCAGCACTACTGGCAACTCATGCCTTTCTCCCGCCGCATCCGGGTCCTACCGTTATTGCCGGTGAATATGGCGCTGATATCGGCCTGGTTCTACTTTACGGTATCATAGTAGCCATTCCAACTGTGCTAGTTGCGGGGCCGCTCTATACTCGTATTGCGAAAAAAATTGTGCCTGACGCTTTTGCCAAACGGGGCAATATTAGTTCATTGGGAACTCAGAAAGAATTTAATCTGGAAGAAACGCCGAGCTTTGCGGTTAGTATGATTACCGCCATGTTTCCCGTGTTTCTCATGTTGATTGCTACAGCCATAAAAATGGTTGCTGGTAATAGTGCGATTGAGAAAAGTGCCGTGCTAAAAACGGTAGTATTTTTAGGTGATCCCTCTGTGGCCATGTTGATTTCTGTTTTGGTAGCTGTTTATACAATGGGAATCAGACGTAATATTCCTATTACTGAAATTGCGAAATCTTGTTCGTCGGCAGCTAGTGATATTGGGATGATGCTGTTGATTATTGGCGGCGGCGGCGCTTTTAAACAAGTTCTAGTCGTAGGTGGAGTTGGCAGCTATATTGCAACCTTATTTGCTGGTACTTCTATGTCACCGATTTTCCTTGCCTGGGTTGTAGCAGCCATTTTGCGCATTTCCCTAGGTTCGGCAACGGTTGCGGCGATTTCCACAGCGGGACTTGTCATTCCCATGTTGTCGCAGTATCATGTCAATCTGGCGTTGGTTACTTTGGCGACTGGCTGCGGCAGCGCCATTGCATCGCATGTTAATGATGCCGGGTTTTGGATGGTTAAAGAGTATTTTGGTTTGACGTTGAAAGAAACTTTTGCTACGTGGACAGTACTGTCCACCATTACAGCAGTTGTCGGGCTGGTCTTCATTTTGCTGCTTGATATGGTTTTGCAATAAATATATAAATTAATAGGGGGATTTTCACATGGATTGTAAATATATTACGCCGATTTTGACATCGATTAATGGGGATGGTTCTGTAGACTATGCAACGATGCATAAGCTTTACGATACGTTGATTGACGCTGGAATTGACGGTATTCTCGTTGGCGGAAGCTCTGGTGAATTTTACGCATTTACTTATGAAGAGATCAAAGCGTTTATTCTTGATGCGATTTCTTATATTGGCGATCGGGCCATTGTTATGGCTGGTACGGGCCGGATGGTTTATGAAGAGACGGTTGCTTTGTCGAATGAAGTGCTTGCCGCTGGCGCGAGTTCCGTTCTTGTCGTAGGCCCTTACTATAGCGCTTGCAGCCAGGAAGATATTTTTAACTACTATGATCGCTTGCTTAGTGCGGTAAAAGGACCGCTGTACATTTACAATTATGAAGATCGTACTGGCTATGATGTAAAACCAGCAACGATTCTGCGCTTACTGGCAAAACACGATAATCTTGCTGGAATGAAAGATACGCATGCCGTACTTCGTCATACTCAGCAGTATATTCAACTGGTTAAATCACAGTATCCGCAGTATCTTGTTTATACAGGCTATGATAACAATTGTATCCCAACGGTTATTTCCGGCGGTGACGGCTGCATCGGAGCGCTGTCAAATGTGTACCCGACCATGTGCGCTGAGGCGATTGATGCACTGCAAGTCGAGGATCTGACTCGAATGACCAAAGTGCAGCGAGCCATTGATGCAAGAATGCGATTTTATGAAGTTCATACGCCCTTCAATCCGGTTATGAAGTGGTGCATGGCAGAAATGGGCACAGGAATGCAGGAGCATTGCAAAGCGCCGATTACGGCGTTAACAGATACGGAAAAAGCGGAACTCACTGATTTTGCTGCTGCTTTGTGGCGCAATAAATAAGTCACTGAATGCCTGCTAATGGCGCGTAAAAACTATATAGAATAAACAGAAAACAACTCTCGTTCATGCTATAATTTTCATGAATGGGAGTTGTTTTTATCTATTGCGGTAAGAATGGGAATGGAGCGCTAAAGATATGCCAAGCATTGGAGTTGTTACTAAGAGTCGTCAGTTTTCCCTCGGAACCTTTTTGCGGGATAATCTTCGCGAGGTTTTGGGAGATACTGTAAAAATTCATAATTACTATGTGGACGAATTGCAGAGTGGCCAATGGATTCTAGATGATGTTGTTCTGACTATGAGCAGCTCTAATCAAGCGGATACATATCCCTTTGTTCGAGATAAGCAAAAAGTCAGTGTCGTGAGGCGGACTATTCAGGCCCGCGATGTCTATCGACTTTTCGCCATTCCGCCCCATACGGAAGTGCTTGTTGTCAATGACCATGCGGAAACAACACGACAAACCGTTGCTTTATTGTATCAACTGAATGTAAAGCATCTAGATTTTATTCCCTACGATCCCGGGCAGAACTATGAACAGATTCATTTTGCCGTTACTCCGGGAGAAAGTCATCTCGTACCTAACTATATCGCGGAAATTATTGATTTTGGCAATCGTCTCATTGATACCTCCACTTTTATTGATATTTTTGACAGGCTGTTAATTTCTGATCCTGAAGTGACGCGCCGCTTGTTGGCTTATGCCGAAGGAATTGTTGCTTTGGATAATGGCGTAAATAAGCGGTTTCGCGATCTGTTTGTTAAAAATACCGAGCTAGATACGGTGATCAATTTATCCCATGAGGGCATTTTGGTTGTCAATAAGCAGCGAGAAATTACGCTGTCTAATCAAGCCTTGTTAAGAATCCTTGATTTTCCTCAGGATTTAGCTGGGCGCGATTTAGCCGCAGTGTTTGATGGGGAACTTTTTACGTTGCTATGCAGGGATAGCCAAGCAGACCAAGTTACTTCCTATCGGGGAAAATCCCTTGTTATTACTCGTAAAGCCATGAAATATTGTGGCGAAGTAATTGGCGTCTGTTATGTGTTTCAAGAGATCACTCATATTAAGCGGTTGGAGGAAACGTTAGGCAGGCAGTTGTCCAAGAAAGGTCTTACTGCGAAATATTGCTTTACTGATATTTTTACGCATTCGCCAGCTATGCAAGAGTGTATTGCCCGAGCTAGAAAATTTGCTGCTTCTGATTTAACAGTGTTGATTACTGGTGATACGGGGACAGGCAAAGAACTTTTAGCGCAGTCGATTCATCAGGCATCGCAACGAGCGAAATATCCTTTTTTGGCCATCAATTGCGCCGCTGTGCCGGAAAATCTACTGGAAAGCGAATTGTTTGGCTATGTAGGCGGCGCATTTACAGGAGCTATGAAAGAAGGAAAAGCCGGTTTATTTGAACAGGCAAACAATGGAACCATCTTTCTCGATGAAATTGGCGATATGCCTTATGCGCTGCAGGTACGACTGCTACGAGTATTGCAGGAGAAGCAGGTCATGCGTCTGGGGTCTAGCAAAGTCTTGGATATTAATGTGCGCATTATTGCGGCGACGAACCAGGAGTTATCGCAGCATATCCAAGATCGGCAGTTTCGCAAAGATTTATATTATCGATTAAATGTGCTGCCGTTAAAAGTTCCGGCATTATATGAACGAAAAGAAGATATATTGCCGTTGTTAACCTATTTTCTGGCGGAAGAGCATCAGCAAAACAAATCCTTTGATAATGCCTGCTCCGAGGTGCTCTTAGCCTATAGTTGGCCGGGAAATATTCGGGAATTGCAAAATACAGCCGCTTTTTTGACCTTTGCGGCAGGAAACGTGATTACTCTGGCTGATTTGCCTCATCATATTATGGATCAGCTTTATGAGTTTACGGCAGAATACGATACATTATCAACCAAATGCAGTTGGCCCAAAGTCGTGGCATTACTCAAGGGCTTTGAAGCTGTGGACAGACAAAAAGGCGGTGTTGGTCGAGGCCGGTTGGCGGCATGGTTAGCGCAGAATAGTGCGGGAGTCAGCGAAACGGAAATTCGGCAGATTCTCCTATGGTTGAATCGTTTGGGAATCGCTCGTTCTGGTGTGGGGCGAAGTGGAACGAGTCTGACAGCGAAGGGAGACTTGTTTGTAAATTGGCTAAAAAACAGGCTAAAAAAACAACCTGTTTAACCTGTTTTTGTCAGTGGCGCGATCCGTTGTTGTGAAGAATCACTGCTATTTCAGCCGAAGTGCTGGCTTTTTACTAGAACGGTCTTGTTGGCATGGATCATGCATCTATTTAAGCGGTAAGCAAATACCTGGAGGTGCATGATGAGTAAGAAAAGGATTGTGGGAATACTTCCGAATATTTTGTTTGACCGTGAGGGTGCTTTTCCAGGCATGGAGCGGGTCTATGTGAATTCTGCTTATGTCCGGGCCGTTGAAGCGGCTGGCGCTGTTCCGCTCTTGTTACCGGTGGTAGCTGACGAGGCGGCGATTCAGCGTCAACTGGAATGTGTCGATGGTTTGCTGTTAAGCGGCGGTTATGACGTAGATCCCTTGTATTATGGCGAAGAACCTATTCCAGAGCTAGGCCTAACTTTACCCGAGATGGATCGTCATCAACTTGCGGCGGCACGGCTCTGTCGTGACATGAACAAACCTATGCTGGGAATTTGCCGGGGGCTTCAGATCATGAATGTCGCTTTCGGTGGTACGCTTTATCAAGATATTTATAAAGAACAAGCGAGTGGTAAAAAGCCTGCTAGTTTGGAGCATGTGCAGAAAGGGCAGCGACGGGCTCTTTCCCATACAGTAGATATTGTGCCGAATACTCGTCTAGCCGCTGTTTTAGGGGAAGGCGCTGTTCTGACTAATAGCTTTCATCATCAGGCTGTCAAAGATATAGCGCCGGGATTTGTTGTTAATGCGGCAAGTCGCGATGGTTTGATTGAAGGTCTGGAACTGCCTGGCGCTGTTTTTACTGTCGGCGTGCAATGGCATCCAGAAGACCTGTGTCCCCATTATGAAAACATGGCAAGACTTTTTGCCGCTTTTGTGGCGGCCTGCGACTCGATTAAGCCAGGAGGCGAGGCATAATGAAAACGGCAGCGAATAAATTGGGTTTTTGGAGTATTGTTTTGCTGGGCATTAATGGCGTTATTGGGTCAGGGATCTTTTTGCTTCCCGGCAAGGCTATGGAACTTGTCGGACCTGGCAGTATTTTTGTCTATCTGTTTATGACTGTTATTATTATGTCGATTGCGTTGTGTTTTGCAGAATGCGCCGGTAAATTTAGCCGCTATGGCGCAGCTTATGTATATGCTCGCGAGGCCTTCGGCGGCTTTGTCGGGTTTGAAGTGGGGCTAATGAGTTGGGCCATACGGGTTATCGCCTGGGCGGTTATGGCTGTTGGCTTTGCAACGGCGCTCAGCGCAGTCTGGCCGCCTGCGTTAGAAGAACCGAATAAAACAATCATTGTTTTAGCGATTCTTATCGGGTTGAGTATCATTAATATCTTAGGTGTAAAGATGGCGGAATTTGTGAATAATGTGGCTACGGTTGGGAAATTAATTCCGTTGTTGTTATTTGTGGCTATCGGTATTTTTTATATTCATGGCGAGAATTTTACGCCCATGTTTCCCAAGGGATTAGAAGTGGATTCCTTCGGAGCGGCGGCTTTGCTCATCTTTTATGCTTTTACTGGTTTTGAGGCTATGGCCGTAGCGGCGGAAGATATGGATAATCCTCGGCGTAATCTGCCTATTGCCATGATGGTAGTTATGGTGGGCTGTTCGGCCATTTATTTTCTCGTGCAGGCAGTCGCTGTCGGAACACTAGGATCGGCGCTTGCCAAAAGTACGGCGCCCATCGCTGATTCCGCTAAGGTTTTTCTGGGCGAGCAGGGAAAATGGCTAGTGACGATTGGTACTTTGATTTCAATTGGCGGAATCAACATTGCAGCTTCTTTTAGCAGTCCGCGCAGTGGGGTTGCGTTGGCTGAAGACGGGCTTTTGCCCAAAAAGCTTACGGAGAATGGTCGCTTTGGCACGCCAGTATGGGCGATTCTTGTGAATTTGTTACTGACTATACCGATTGCTTTATCGGGTTCGTTTGTTCAGCTTGCTGCAATTAGTGTCGTTTCCCGCTTTGCCCAGTATTTGCCGACCTGCTTAGCCGTGCTGGTGCTGCGGAAAAAACGTCCCGATTTAGTCAGTTCCTTTAAAGTACCTTTTGGGCCTGTCATTCCGATTTTTGCTACGCTAATTAGCATTTGGCTGTTGACAAAAGCCACAGCAGTGCAGCTAGAATGGGGCTTTGGCGCTTTAATTTTGATTACGCCGCTGTATTTTGTGCTGAAGTTATTTGGCAAAACGGGTAAGAATTAAAGTAACTTAAAAACCTTATTGCTACAATAAGGTTTTTTTCTGGAAATTAGGACAAAGGATTCGGTTGTAAGTTAAAATAGAAAGGAAGGCTATGTTTGATATAAGGAGTTAGTATTCTCATGAAAAAGTACTATACGATTGGGGAAACTGCTAAACTATTGGGCGTTACGGCGCAGACGCTGCGGCATTATGAGAAAATCGGGATTCTTGAACCGCGCTACATATCGGAAAAGAACGGCTATCGCTATTATGAGTTCAATCAGTTCCATATTATTGACCGGATTAAGTATTTGCAGTATTTAGGATTGTCCTTAACTGAGATTGGCAATATCGTAAAAAAAGGCACAGTCGATGGACTGCTGCCAGCGCTAGAACAAGAGTGGCAAGAGGCGAACCGAGAATTAGAAGTGATTCGCACCCGGATTAAAGATGTGGAATGGTATATTGACTATTTCACGTATCTCAGTAAAATGGATGCTTCGAAAGCGCTGTATCGCATGCACATGGAAAAGCGTCATTTGATTTATGTACCCTGTTACGATGATGATGAATTAGCCGACATGGAAATTCGTTTGGCGAAGGCGCGTAGCCGCAAAGAACTTCATCACTTGTCGTATCGCCGCCAATATGGCTATGAGTTAACACCCAATAGTTTGTTTCAGAGAAAATTTGATCCTAAAACATACTTTATTTACTTGAAGGATCGGCCTTCCTTCTTTACTCCTTACTATAAAGAACTGCCAGCCGGAGAGTATCTCTGTTTTCGCACGAAATTGTTGCAGCAGAAATGGGATACGACGCTGTTACAGAAATACTTTGACTTTTTGCCAAGGCCAACGACGATTCTGGCCTTGGAATTTGAAAATAATTTAGTGGAATATATGAATGCGGATTATGAAGTGCAAATTCTGCTAGAGTAAAATCTGTGGGAATAAAGACTTTTTCCATGAATGTAACTGGTAATATTGAGCAGATCAATGAACGAAACATACTGAGAAGATGCCTATTCTGTAAGTCTACAGCATAGGCATCTTTTTTTATATCTTCTGTGATTAAAGATTATTCGGTTTTATCTGAAAATTCCTCTTGACCTATTGGTAACAACAAGGTTTATTCTTTACCGTACAAACCAATCTACATTTTGAGAGGAGATTTTTGGCGATGCCGAAAGAGTTAACGAGAGAGACCCATATTTTATATGCCGGAAGTGAGGCTAAGCTTCCGATTGAGCACCCGGAAACACCGCCGATCTATCATTCTACTGCTAACATTATTCGTGATATGGATGATTACGATTTTGCCAGTACGGGCGGTAAATATTATTATTCCCGGACGGCCAATCCGAATCGGGACGGTGTGGCAGAAGCGATTTCTTATTTGGAAAAAGGCGAACAATCTTTAGTCTGTGCGTCAGGAATGGCGGCTATTTCCACGGCAATATTATCGCTGATTCAAGCAGGCGATCATATTATTGCAAGTCGTTCGATTTATGGCGAAACAATCGAGCTATTTGATCGTATTTTAATGAAACTGGGCGTTGAGGTTACTTATAGCGATTTTACGGATATCGCCAGTGTTCGTGCCGCTATAAAACCGAATACGAAAATGCTCTATACCGAGATTATTGCGAATCCGCTCATTGAGGTTATCGATATTGACGCGATTGCCGAATTAGCTCATAGCATTGACGCATTAGTGCTGGTAGACAGTACCTTTACGACGCCGCTGGCCATTCGCCCACTAGAACACGGCGCCGATATTGTGATTCATAGTCTGACGAAATATTTTGGCGGCCATAGTGATATTACCGGCGGCTCCATTACAGGTAGCGCTAAATTAATTAAGAAGATTTACGGGGACTTTTTGCTGCTAGGCGGCTGTTTAGATCCGAATAGTGCTTGGCTAATGCTGCGCAGTATTCGCACGATGGAACTGCGTGTAACCAAGCAGTTTGAGAATGCGAAAAAAATTGCTGAAGCTCTGCAAGCCGATCCTCATGTACGCTATGTAAATTACCCAACCTTAGCCAATCATCCGCAGCGTGACTTAGCGGCCAGATTGATGCCGAATGGCTGCGGCGCTATGCTGAGCTTCCGTGTAGAAGATGACCGCGCCAAAGTGAATGCTTTTATGCATAAATTGAATGTGGTAAAATATTTGGGAACTTTAGGCGGGTATCGTACGACGATTGCCCATCCAGCTACGGCTTTCCGCAATGAATTTACGCCAGCCCAACTAAAAGAAATGGGTATGGAAGAAGGCTTAATTCGTATTTCTGCCGGAGCGGAAGCCATCGATGATTTGATTGCTGATTTTAAACAGGCCTTGACCGTTTTTGAGAAAGTGTAAAAAGAGGAGCGTGCTGTATGTTCAAAAATATTAACCTGCCAATTGCGCTGTTGGCTGTAGGCTTACTTGTCGCTATGGTGATTCCTATGGCGATGAATCCTGATGGAAGCGCCGCCTTTATTAACATCTTTTATTCCGTTATGACGCTAAACTTGCCTTGGTTATTTATGCTGATTGCTTTTTTAAGTGCTGTATTTGCTGCGTTTATTATGTTCTCTAAATATGGCGACATCCGCTTAGGCGGTGTTGATGCAAAACCGCATTATTCGTTTTTTACTTGGGCGGCCATGAATATGTGTTCAGCCGCTGGTGCGGGAATTTTGATTTTTGGCATGGTAGAGTGGATGTATTATGTTAAAACGCCTCCCTTTGGCGTAGAGCCCATGTCAATACAGGCTTATGAATATGCTTCCGCTTACGGCATGTTTCATTGGGGCTTTTCCGCCTGGGCGATTTATTTGCCTGTATCCTTAGCATTAGGGTATATCTTCTGGAATAAACAAGTAGACTCTTTAAACTTGTCTGATTTGTGTAAGAGTGTTTTAAAAGGAGACAGCCTGCCAGTACGCATTACAAGGACTTGTATTGATAGTGTTGTTGCATTTGGTTATATTGGCGGACTTGTTTGTACGGTTGGTTTAGGAACTTCGATTTTAGCAGAACTTGCCGGACATTTGCTGAATATGACAGTGACTTTTGAACTGCGCATTGCGGTCATTCTTGTGTTCTGTTTGTTCTTTATCTTGTCAACGTCCAAGAGCATTGCCAAAGGAATTGGCATTATCAGTGATTTTAATGTCAAACTAGCAATTGGGTTTTTCCTGTTTGTTTTCTTGGTGGGGCCGAAATCGTTTATATTGAACAATTTTGTCATGGCGATTGGTACGAATATTCGCGAGTTTGTCCATATGAGCTTTAATACGGATTCCATTGCGCAAACTGGTTTTATTCAAGAGTGGACAGTATTCTATTGGGCTTGGTATGTGGGCTGTACCATTTCTGATGGGTTATGGCTGGCCCGTGTTTCTTACGGTCGTACCTTCCGCGAAATTGCGATTGTACGGTGTATTTGGACGTCCTTAGCTTGTTGGGTAGCTTTTGCCGTACTTGGCAACTATGGTATGAATCTCGAATTGACTGGAACGCTTAATTTATCGCAGATCGTTGCGGAAAATGGCAATAATGCCGCTGTATTAGCTGTTTTAAAAACTCTGCCATTCTCGGGTCTCGCGATTGCTGTCTATATGGCGGTAGTGTTTATTACTTTGGCTTGTGGCGCTACGGCAGCTTCGACCGTTGTATCTATTTTAACTTCGAAAAACTTGAAAAATGATGAAGAGCCGAATAAATGGTACAAAGTATTCTGGGCATTTCTCGTGTTGCTGCTGCCTGTAAGTATTTTGTTCCTAGAGCATATGGTGCCAGGGCTCAATGTATTAAAAACGATTCAGTCGGTAACTTCCGTCTTCGCATTGCCGATGCTGCTCGTTATTGCGTTACTGCTTGTGACCTTCTATAAAATCTTAAAACAGGATATTGCTAATAAGTGTATTCCTGTCGATAAAAATAAACTGTTTAAGTGGAATTAAATAAGAAAACTTATATTTTAGCAGAGGAGCGGATTTAGTAGTATGGCTAGAAAAATGAAAACAATGGACGGCAATACAGCCGCCGCCCATATCTCTTATGCATTTACTGATGTAGCGGCAATCTTTCCGATTACGCCGTCATCGAATATGGCTGAAAGCGTTGATGAATGGGTTGCACAAGGCCGTAAGAATATTTTCGGACAGACTGTAGAAGTCGTAGAAATGCAGTCAGAAGGCGG
>URQW01000023.1 GCA_900550105.1 uncultured Pelosinus sp. | reverse complement strand
ATTCTTTTCTGTTTTCGTGTCGCTCAGCGGCGACTTGTATATAATAGCACAGCAGATTCACTTATGTCAACACTTTTTCGCAATGTTTTTTTAAGCTTTTTACAAAATGAATAGCTTGGCCAAAACTAATAGAATAATACCTGGTATTCCTAAAAATCCAGCAATCAATGCCGTAATAGGATTCAATGCCAAAGTAAACCCAAAGTGAGCACCGACAAAGTTAATTACATAAAGCATAATGCCACCGATAATTGCATTGTAAATCAGTTTAAAAACCAATCGAAGCGGCATGAGGAATATCTTGCCAATAAAAAAGATCAACGCAATGCCAAATAAATAGGCTAAAGCAACATTGAAATCTAATCCGAGCGCAGCCATGAACTCACTTCCCTCGCTATTTTATCTGCTTGTTACTATTGTAGCGGAGAAAGTGTCTTCTGTCACCTTTCTCCTAATACTTCCATGGCGGAGAAATCTTTTCAGCAAAATCTCGCAGAACGGCCGTTTGACTAATCGGCAACACACACAGCCCCTCCAGGCGGGCCTGCTTTAATAAGTAGCGGTATTTTATTTCAGCTGCTTTAATCGAGAAAATCGCATACTCAGTCAAATCCGGGTCATGAACAAATTCAAAATACCTTTTTGCTCGTAACCATTCCTCTTTAGCGCCTGCCAACAACCTGACCTCATCAAGCAAAGGATTCTTCCTCGGCTGCTTCAATTCCAAAAAAACAAGAATTCTTTCCCACCAAGCTTTCATGGCACCCCCTCCTGCTACACTATATGGTCAGCACGTCCTGATTATACATTCGTCACAAAAATAAACCTCAGGGCTTCCTTATAACCGGAATCCCTGAGGTTTTTACATTTCACGTCGATTTTCCAGCGCCTTTGATAAGGTCATTTCATCAGCATAATCAAGATCGCCGCCAACAGGCAGGCCGTGAGCAATACGAGTGACTTTAATCCCCAACGGTTTTAGCAAACGCGATAGATAAAGCGCTGTCGCCTCGCCTTCCACATCAGGATTTGTCGCTACAATGACTTCTTGGAAAGATTCCAGCGAAAGCCTAGCTAACAGTTCTTTGACTTTGATTTGTTCTGGGCCAATGCCTTCTAAGGGGGATAAAGCACCATGCAATACATGGTACTGACCATGATACTGCCGCGTCCGCTCCATAGCCCCCACGTCACGCGGTTCTTCTACAACGCAAAGAATTTGTTTCTCCCTAGACTCATCCTGACATAACAAGCAAGGGTCCTGATCCGTCAAATTATAGCAGCGTGAGCAGTAGCGAATTCTCTCTTTTGCTTCCATAATCGCCTGTGCCAAAGCAAGAGCCTTTTCTTTATCGACAGCTAAAATATGATAAGCCAGACGGGTGGCAGTTTTCTGCCCGATGCCCGGCAATCGTCGAAACTGTTCCACAAGTTTGGCCAGAGGAGCCAGTTTTTGCATGTCTTACAGCATTCCCGGCGGTAAATTCAACCCGCCAGTCAATTTACCCATTTCCTGCGCCATCATATCATCGACCTTTTTCAAGGCTTCATTAACAGCAGCTGTAATAAGATCTTCCAGCATTTCAACATCTTCCGGGTCAACTGCCGAAGGATTGATTTTAATGGATTGAATTTGTTTTTCCCCTGTTACAACAACAGTAACTACACCGCCGCCAGCAGAAGCCTCGAGCGTACGCTTTTTTAATTCATTCTGCAGTTTGCCCATTTCTGCTTGCAATTTCTGCACCTTTTTCATCATGGCACCCATATTGCCCATGTTTCCAAACATCTAGTGATCCTCCTTAGGATTTTCTTGTTTTATAACTTGACCGCCAAACATTTGCTTGGCCTTGATTAAAGCTGGATGATCCTCCTGCGGTCCAACAGCCTCTTGCGACTTATCAGCAGCAGGCGCCGACTTAACGGGTACAGCTGCCTCACTTTGCAAGACACAGCGAAGGACGATAGGTCGCCCAGCTCTTTGGCCTATGATGTTCTCGATAATCGAGCGATAATCCTCTTTTTGCGTCCGATCTTTCGGAAAAGCCGAAGCAAAAGCTATAATGGCGCCTTCTTGACTCACTTCAACTAGTTTCCCCTGAGCCACGCAGGCATGAACCGATCTTTTCCCCTGAGCGATTAGTTCTTTAAGCACACTATCCCACAAAGCGTCCAAATTATGCAGGTCAATAGGCTCCGCTACTGAAACCGCTTCTTTTTGCTGTGCTTTTGCCTTAGGCTCAGTTACTGGGGCAGCAGCAGGCAAATCAGCCGAATTAGAAACGAATTGCTTTTCTGCTACAGTTGCCCGCTCCGGCGTCTGACGACTAGGCCCTGCGTCGATCACCCGCTTTTGGCTGCGCGACGAAAAACCATACTGGCTCTGACGAGCTATTGGCGTACTGTCGACACCTTGGTTATGCAAAGCTCTTTCTAATTCTTCAACCCGGGCCACAAGCCCAGCTAAAGTTTGCTCTTTCCGACGACACAGCGATAAAAAGGCCATCTCCGCATCAAGACGCGGCGTATTAGATCGTTTCGCCCGTTCCCAAGCCTCCTGACACTTTTCAATAACCTGTATGACTTCCTCTTGCGTAAAGAGTCGACCAAGTTCAATGAGATGGTCTCGATTCCCGCCGAAGTGATCATCAATCATCTGCGGTGCTGCTTGATATAACAGCAGATTGCGGGAGTACACTGCTAATTCGGCTAATAATTGACGAACATCCTTACCTGCCGTTAAAATTTGATCAAGCGTTAAAAAAGCAGCTTCCATCTGGCAGCTGGCAATCTCTTGTAGCAAAGAATATATCCAGTCATCACCGATTAGGCCTAATAAATTCCGCACATCTTCTGGTAGAATCTCTCCATCTACCATCACACTGCATTGATCGAGAACACTTAAAGCATCACGCAGTCCGCCTTCAGCATGAACCGCAATCAGTTTGAGCGCCTCATCATTCACGGCAATAGCGCTTTCTTGCGCCACATGGCGCAAGTGAGTCATTAAATCAGTCACTTTAATCCGATGAAAATCATAGCGTTGGCATCGCGAATGAATGGTAGCAGGAATTCGATGCGGCTCCGTTGTGGCTAGAATGAACACCACATGAGCCGGAGGTTCTTCCAATGTTTTTAACAGCGCATTGAATGCCTCTTGAGTCAGCATATGTACTTCGTCAATAATATAGACTTTATAGCGGCCTTCCGCCGGTGCAAATTTAACGGTTTCACGCAAATCGCGAATCTCGTCAGTTCCACGATTGGAAGCAGCATCAATTTCAAAGACATCCATTGAGCTATTCTGATTAATCTTTTCACAGTTGGAACATTCATTACAGGGATTCGCTGTCGGTCCATGCTCACAATTTAAAGCTTTGGCTAAAATCTTAGCAGTACTTGTCTTGCCTGTACCGCGAGGCCCGGTAAACAGATAGGCATGAGTGGTCTTCCCTGTCTCAATGGCATTTTTTAGAGTTTGGCTGATATGTGTCTGGCCCACTAATCCGTCAAAATTATAGGGCCGCCACTTGCGGTATAAAGCCACATAAGCCATAGGAACACCTCCTTCTTACTACTGAAACCGTTTTTTCTTTCTTCGCGTTTATTTCTCAGTTTTCCTCTCTAAACGGAAATTTACTCCGTCTAGCAAAGACAAGTTATTTTCATTGATAAAATAAAAAAACAGCCAACAAGGCTGTTTCTTTATTTTGCGACCGCTATTTTTAACGTCGGACTACGATCCCTACAGCAGGCACCCTTGCGGCACATAACAGGGATCACTTATCGCTGCTTCCTTCCGGACCTGACGAGGTTCATGAGCTGCCATTGCGCAAGACCCGCCATAAAAACCGTAGCCCGACCTTAAAAATAACAAGCCGTCTCTCATTAGGCTAAAAAAGCCTTTATAAATTATCAGCGATAACTTATCAAGGCTCACTTTGTAAATATGGCGGAGAGAGAGGGATTCGAACCCTCGGTAGAGTTTCCCCTACACACGCTTTCCAGGCGTGCTCCTTCAACCACTCGGACATCTCTCCGTTTGCTCTACAGACGCAAGTAATATTATATAGCACAAAAATCAAAAATGCAATAGGTTATTTAAAATTCTTGTTATTTAAAATTTTTACAGACAACTTGATTCCTACCGCGCTGCTTTGCCAAGTATAGTGCCTGGTCAGCCCGCACCAGTAAATCTTTTAATTCCAAACCTTCGGCAGGCACCACCACTGTCAGTCCAATGCTAATCGTAAGCATTGGGGAAACTGGGGAAAAGGGGTTTCTAATCTCTTGCTGCACCACAGTTTTTCGTACTTTTTCTAAAATATCATACCCATCAGCCATAGAAACCTTTGGCAACATGGCTACAAATTCTTCACCGCCATAGCGAGCAAAAAACCCATCATAGGGCTTTAACACTTTGCGAACAGTTCGAGCAATGCGCTGCAGACAGCGATCCCCTTCGACATGTCCGTTCAAATCATTATAATACTTAAAATAGTCGATATCGATCATGGCTAATGCCAGCGGCTGGCGCTGCCGTTTTGCCTTACGCCAGGCATTTTTCAAATAATCATCAAAACTGCGCCTATTAGGCAGGCTTGTGAGACTATCGATCGAAGATAAACGCTTCAAACGTTCCATGACCGCTTTATGATACAAAGAAGAATAAATATAAGTCAGCTTACTAATGGATTCTGCCGTAGCCGAGCGTGGCGGACTGACTAAAACAGTAACATTCGGCGGCAAATCCGCACCAAAGCGAGTATACAAAGCACTGCCAGGCCCAACATAGGCAATGCCGCCAATAATGCAAGTTGCACCTTGCAATAAAGCAACAGCCCTGTCATGATCGATCTCATCATAGGGGAGAATTTCATAGTGCAAATTATTCAGTCCATAGCGAGTAATCCGATCCACTAAAACGCGCGTTCCTGAAACACTATTATTAAAGATAAGAACCTTTTCCCCAGCGTCAATCCGGCTCAATCGCAAAAAATATTCCGTAGGCGGAACTAGAGTTAACGCAGCTACTTTCTCCAGGCCAAAGGCCGTTTCCATTTCTTCTTTACGATTAATTAAACAGACATATAAGTCAGCTGGCGGCGCCTGCCGATAGTTGGTCACATCAGCCGTCATAATACGGGCGCCGCCACCAATGGCTGATACAACGACTTGTTTAATTTCTGTTACATTTGCTGCGTTGGCCCCAATCACTAAAATTTTAATGGCTGCCACAATTATGCTCTCCTTAGTCCACGGCGATTTCACTTATTATTATTAATTTTCCCGCTTTTTTCGCAATTTCCTGCCCTTTGCTACTGAAAATCCCCCTAAAACTGGTTAACAGGATTTCATCGAGGCAGCACGAATTTATTATTGTAATTATGCCCATAGATCGTAAGGAGGTTACTATGAAAGCCTGGTTTCTCGCAATTCGCCCTTGGACGCTAACGGCGTCGCTTGTACCGATTTCTCTCGGCACAGCCCTCGCCTTTACAGAAACGAAACTGTTTCTTTGGACTCATTTTTTTGCCGCCCTTGGCGGCGGTATGTTACTGCAAATCGGCGCCAATCTTTTAAACACTTACAGTGATTATGTAAAAGGCGTCGACACCATCGCCTCCGCTCACAGCTGTCCGCAATTAGTTACCGGCACAATGACACCACAAGCCATGCAACAAGCTGCTCGTTTAGCAGTGGCCCTTGGTACGCTGCTCGGTCTTTGGCTAACCTATGAGTGTGGTTGGCCGATTGCGTTCTGCGGCTTGATTGGTATAATTGGCGCCTATACCTACACTGGCGGACCTCTCCCCTATAAATACCGCGGTCTCGGCTCCATTTTCGTATTTTTTCTGATGGGACCGCTCATGGTCTGGCCTGCCTATTATGTGCAAACAGAAGTGCTATCCTTCTGGCCAATCATCGCTTCGCTTCCCATATCCTTTCTCGTTGCGGCCATCTTGCACGCCAATGATCTGCGTGATTTAGAAGATGACAAAGAAGCGGGCATTCAAACCTTGGCGCTCTTTCTTGGCTTAAATCGGGCCATGGCACTTTATTTCTTCTTATATTCCGCAGCATTCCTCTCACTTGCCGCACTCATCGCTGCTCAGTTGCTACCGTTAAGCGCCGCTTTTACATTTCTCTTGGCGCCACTGGCAATCAAAGAATTGCACAGCGCCCGACTCGCCTGGCTGGGTGATCGGACACGCATGATTTTTCTCGTGAAAAATACAGCTTCCTTCCACGGAAAACTGGGCCTCTTATTAGCCTTTTCAATTTTTCTTCACAACTTCAATTCCTTGTAAGCTGCTTATAAAAAGCAGCTTTCTTTTTTTGCCAAAAATGTGAAAATCAGCTTATAATAAAAGAAGTCTTAGTCTGCAAGGAGGATCTCCATGAGCTGTTATACCATATCACCAGAGGTAGCTTCCGTATACACCAAGTTAAAGAATGATCCCAGTATCACCACAGGCATCGCTTTTTTAGAAAGCGACGCCACACAAACAGTCGCTAATCAAAAGACCTTAACGGAAATTGCGGCGCCCCCCTTCGCGGAATCAACTCGCGCCGCTTACTATTTAAGTCAATTGAAACAATTAGGACTAACAGACCTACAATCCGACTCAGAAGGAAGTGTCTTTGGCACCTATAAGGGCTCAGGTCAAGGACCAACCCTATTTGTCTCGGCCCACCTTGATACAGTTTTTCCCGCTGATACAGACGTAACGGTCAAAGAGATTGACGGTCGTCTGTATGCGCCAGGCATTGCCGATGATGCTCGCGGCCTTGCCGCCATTTTAACAGTCATCCGTGCGCTGCGCCAAAGCAACATCGCCACAGAGGGCGATATCATTTTTGGCGGAACAGTAGGTGAAGAAGGTCTCGGTAACTTACGCGGCGTAAAAAACTTCTTTGCACAACAAAAAAACATCGATGGGTTTATCACCATTGACGGAACAAGCCCGAATCACATCACTTACCTGGCTACAGGCAGTCGTCGCTACGAAATCATTTATCACGGCCCTGGCGGCCATAGTTTCAATCACTTTGGGCAACCCAGCGCCACCCATGCTCTGGGGCGAGCCATCTCTAAGATTGCCAATCTCGTACCGCCGACAACACCTAAAACAACTTTTACAATCGGCACAATCACTGGCGGCACCTCCATTAACTCCATTGCCGAAGAAGCCAGTATGACTGTCGACATCCGCTCTGACAGCGAAGCAGAATTGAAGAAACTAGAAGAGAATATTATTGCCTTTGCGGATAAAGCTGCCGTAGAGGAAAATCTCCGTTGGAACAGCCAAGACCTTACTGTCCAGCTTAAACTCATCGGCGACCGCCCTGCCGCCAGTCAACCAAAAGATTTGATGATTGTCCAAAGCGCGTGGGCTGCTGCCGACGCCTTGCAGTTAAATCCCGCTTTAAGTTCAGCTGGCAGCACCGATGCCAACTACCCCATGAGTTTAGGAATTCCTTCGCTGCGTCTGGGCGGTGGCGGCGACAGCGGTCAAGGCCACTCGCTTGGCGAATGGTTCGACCCTACTAACGCCTTTTGGGGTCCTCAAACGATTTTTCTTACCGTACTTGGCCTCGTAGGTGTAAAAGATTTAACGGCCCCGCTGCTACCGCACCGTTAACAATCCAAATCTTACGTATACAAAGAAGCCGGACGACAGAATCTTTCTGTCGCCCGGCTTTTTCTATAGAATCCGCTCCAAGCAGTATCCTTAGATTTTATAAACCCCTCACATCAGCTACGCACAAGTTTTCTTTGCAGCAGCAAAAAAGTTCTATATTGAAAGTTTAGTCTAAAAGATATTTACATTGATGGGTAGGTCTTTCGCATCGGCAAAGACTGTGCAGAATTCATCTACATAATGGGGATCAACAAGATATATCCCCTTCGCATCTTCGACCCACTTGGAACGTCCTTGCAAATCATGAATTGTATAGATTGTCATGTTCATCCCGCCTTTCAGTTTATATTGATGTTCTTCCTTACTCTTATAATAGACCAGTCGTCTATAAAAATCAAGAGAAATTTTTATAAAAAAATAGACTGTCTCACTTAGCGAAAAACTCAGCATACATTGTGGTTTAATTTACGTACTCCTCACAACATATGGTAGAAACTTCTCGCACTGAAACAGCCCATTTCTCAAAACTTTATCAATACTTTTTCTTACGAGGCTCGGTCAATCACTTCTTGATATTTTCCCCGCACATCCTTTACTGTTTGAAAAAAGACCTCTAACGGCGTAAGCTTTTCCGTACTGGCGCTCAGCATGTCCTGACGCAATAGTTTTGCGTCAAAAACCCGATAAAAGCGTTTTTCAACAGTCATATCATACGTATCAGCATTATCTTTGGAACGTTTGGCAACAAGTTCTGTAACTAACACATAGTCACAACCAGCTTCACGGGCTGCTATAATCGCCGCCTGATCCGACGAAGCCGCCTCCCCAAGAAAATAGCTTGGTAAAAACCGACTTGCTTCTAGTTGCAGCATTTCTACCATATAGGGCTGCTCGCTCTGTAATTTTTCCGGTAGCGCGGCGCGAAGTGACGCAACATACACAAGCGGACTGCCCGCCACAGTTCGCTGCTTAGGATAAAGCCTTCCCGCTGTAACAGCCGCTTGCGCTCTAGCATCAAAATAACGCTTCAACGCAAGATCCATATACAAAGTAATGTCATGAGGCGAATAAAAAAAATAGTCGGGAACATCGAAATGCAACTCACGACCAAACTGAACATAGCCGCCAGGAATATCCCTAAGAACAGTCGGAATCGGATCGCCTTGCATGGTCACGCGTAACAGCTTAAGTTTAGACCCTATTATCCGCTTGAAACCCTCATTGCCTACTGCTGGCGCACCAAAAGTAATCACGCGAATCTGGCTTGGCTGTATGCCATCAGCAATCATTTGCGCACCGCCTAGAGTAGCCACGGCGCCGCCTAAACTATGGCCGACAAGAAAAAGCTTTTGATCAGGATGATCTTTTAGCTCTTGCAAAATGTCATTAGCCGCTCCAAGGGTCTGCCCAAAGCGAGCTTTTTCCGCCGTCTGCTCATATTGATAAAAGCCCTCGTGGACAAGGGGCTCATCATTTTCCACCTTAGCCGCATTAGAGTTAAGGGTCTTATAAGTTTCTGGGGCAAAAGGAATCTTGCCCCAACGTAAGTCAACACTAATATCTGCACTATTTTCCGTCCCGGTGACAGCAATTAAGTAAAAGGGTCTAGTCTCACCGGGAAACTGTTTTTTGGCAAGAAAGAACCGCGCATCAGCGTCTTTTCCTTTATGTTCATAGGGAATAATATCCCAGCCTTCTTCTTCTAGGGCTTTTATCGCCATAGACCCATAGCGGTCATGGTAAGCTGCCAAACAAGCGGCAGCGGCAATAAACGTTTCGTGAGCCTCAATATAGTTTTTTAAATCCTCTTTTTTTTCTACTTTCAGGAGTTTTGCCGGATTTTCATCAAAGACAAGTTTCGCCCGCTCGGCGCTAGCAGCAGTCGGCAAAAGCAGTAAAACACAAAGGACTACAAAGATCTTTTGCCGCCAAAAACAGACCTTACCCATGGCACCACCTACTATCGCAAATTTATTTTGCCTATAGTATAACACACTATTGACTCGATAGTCAGACGATTTGTGTTAAATAAACCTCCCTAATACAAATCAGATTTCGACAGGTATAGAATGGGTCTCACGCGAATCACAAAGCGGCATGTCTGGCTTAACGGCCAGCCAAGCAACTACGCCAACTAAGGCAAGCGCCGCTGTATTTAAAATAGCCGCCTGCCAACCGTAATTGGTAGCAATCCAGGCCGTCAATAAAGGCGCCGCCGCTCCACCTAAATTCCCCCACAAATTCATCCAGCCAGAAACGGAACCAGAATACTCACCGCCAATATCAATACAGGCAGCCCAAGAAGAACTGAAGGTAAGACCTAGCGAACCTAGCGACAAAGTAAGCCAAAAAAGATTCCAAAAGGGACTTTGCGCCAGTGCTCCAAGATACAGGGACAAGCAACAAAAAGCGAGACCGAAAGCGGCAAAAATTGTCCGCGACTTGGTTTTTGATACTCCAGCCACGACAAGCTTATCACTCATAACACCTGTCGATAAAGTTACAATACATAATGCAATCCAGGGAAGCGATGCGGCAAACCCCATGCTAGTAAGAGAAAAGCCTCTGGCTTCCATCAGATATAGCGGCAGCCAAGCTAAAAAAACGTACATAATATAGTCAGTTACGAAAAATTGGATACCAATAGCCCAAAACTGCGAGGACGTAAAAAAGTCCTTCCAGGGAGCTTTTTGCTCTGAAGTGTTTTTCGTTTCTCTATCACCTTCAATATATTGAGCCTCAGTCGGACTCACAAAGCGGCTGTCGCGCGGTGATTCTCTGACAAAATACCACCATAATGCCGCCAACAACAGCCCCATTAAGCCAAACAAAACAAAAACAGACCGCCAACCCAGTTGCAGCATCAGGAAAACCGTAACAGCTGGGCCAATTACCGGCCCAATAAACATCCCGCTGAGAAAACAAGCTGAACCGCGGCCTTTTTCGTTTACAGTGAACCACTTATAAATAAACCGGCCAAAAGAAGGAGCCAAGGGCCCTTCGCCAATACCAAAAAAAACGCGCATGGCGGCAAATGAAGCGAAGCTGTTACAAAGCCCCGTTAACGATGTAAACAGTGACCAAAAAGCAACGGCTACCGTAACGACAGAGCGACAACCGAAACGTTCCGCTAACATCCCGCCCGGAACCTGCATACAAGCATACCCCACAAAGAAAGCCGTCTGAAGCGCCCCCATATCGAGCTTACTAAAACCGAACTCCTGCATAATCGCTGGCGTTGCCACAGACAAGTTTACCCGATCCATATACGAAATAAAACTAATCGCAAACATAATTAAAGCTAAGCGCCACCGGAAATTTGTACATTCTTGCATGTTCTCCCCATCCCTCTCATTAATTAATCGTTCCGTAATTAATCATTCCGTGCCAATTTTGCCAAAAGACCTTCTCTTTTTCTTCGTACCAAACGGTTAGGGTGTTTGGACTTCAAAGAAAAGAGAAGGTCTTCGTAAATCAAAAAACCTCTTGCCTCAGTAAGAGGCAAGAGGTTACTCTCGCGATACCACTCTTATCATATCTATTCGCTAAAAATAGATATATCTCATCAGGTCTAACAACCCTAGCAATATAACGGTTGCACTCATAAAGAGCCGTTCCGGCGCAGCCTACTTAAAGTTCAGCTTTGCAGTTCAGGAGTGACGATTGTACTGTTTAGCTGCCGATTCGCACCAACCATCGGCTCTCTGAAGCTTACTAGGTACAACTATTTCCTTCATAACTTTTAAAAAAGAATTATGAAATTGTCTTTGAAAAATTGTAACATTGTAATTTACTATTACAGTATACAAATTTACAAATATTTTGTCAAGACTCTTATGAATCTCTAGCACTACTTATTCTGACTGCTGTATACTAAGATTGTAAACTTATATATTACACACATTAAGGAGCTGACAATGATGCTTACTATTGGCATACTTATTTTTCCGCAAGTAGAGGAACTAGACTTTATTGGCCCTTTCGAAGTATTAAGTTATGTAAATAAAATCCGGCCTGACAGCGTAAAGGTTCTCACCATTGCCGCTGAAAAAACACCACTACGCGCTTTCAATGGCTTGCATATTATTCCCGATGAAACGCTTGCCTCCTGTCCCATCCTTGATCTGCTTGTAATTCCTGGCGGCAAAGGGCGCATCACTGCGATGAAAGATCAGGAACTACTTACTTTTATTCAGTCGCAAGCTAAAACGGTAAAGTATCTTACTTCCGTTTGCACTGGTGCGTTTTTTCTAGCCGAAGCTGGTTTGCTAACAGGAAAAGCGGCGACAACCTATCATACCGCCTTCGACGAATTAAGCCGCTATTCTGTTCAGGTTTTAGATCAGAAAATTGTTCATTGCGATAAGATCATCACGGCAGGCGGTGTCAGCTCCGGTCTGGAACTTGGTTTCTATCTGCTTAAACTGCTCTTTGGCCGAGAAGTTGCTTTAGAGGCTGCCAGAAAAATAGAATATAACCTTGATGTGTCCCTGCTTGACTAGATAAAACTGGAGGTGCTGCTTATGGAGAGTCTTTTAACAAGTGGTGCATTGCAAGATTTAGCTGCTATTGTGTTTATTGACTTGATTCTTGCGGGTGACAATGCGCTAGTCATTGCCTTAGCCGCCCGCAACCTTCCCGCGCAATATCAAAAGAAAGCGATCTTCTGGGGAACCCTAGGCGCCATTGTGATTCGAGCCATCTCGACCTTGCTGGTTGTCTGGCTGTTACAGCTTCCTGGTCTGATGATTCTTGGCGGTCTTTTACTGCTACTAATTGCCTACCAGCTTGTCACTGATACAAAAACTCACGAAGTTTCAGCAGCGCCAGACTTCATAGGCGCAATCCGTACGATTATCATTGCCGACGGCGTCATGGGCATTGACAATGTCCTAGGGATTGCTGGCATTGCTAAAGACAGCATAAGCACTGTCATTGTGGGCATTCTTATTACGATCCCAATTATCGTCTGGGGAAGCACCTTCTTTATTCAGTTAATTGAGCGCTTTCCACTGCTGCTTTACGGCGGCAGCGCTATTTTAGCCTGGACGGCCGGTGGTTTATTCTTCAGTGACCCGCTCACGGTAAAGTTTGCACCACAAGCTTTGCTCACCCAAGAAACTCTGACAAGCCTCATCATCACAGCCATCATCCTAGCTTTAGCTTGGCGAAAAAATGCTAAGACAATTGCAAGAAATAAAAAAGAACAAAAATAGCAAAGAAGGCAGTCCGACTAAACACTACGGACTGCCTTCTTTATAACTGGATCAGGCCTGCTAGGTCCTAAGCGTTCAAGGTGGAGTTATCTGTCCCTGTCGCCTTACCTGTAGATGGTAACTCTACTTTATACCAAGTCGCATACAAGACAGGCAATACAAGTAGTGTTAACACAGTAGCGCCAAGCAGACCTCCTGCAATCGCTACTGCCATGGGCCCCCAGAAAATACTTGATACAAGGGGAATCATGCCCAGAATCGCAGCTGCCGCTGTAAGCAAAATAGGCCGGAAACGAATCACCGTGGCATTAATAATGGCATCCCACAAGGATTCGCCTGCCGCCAGCAGTTGATCAATCTGATCCATCAAGATAATGGTATTCCGCATAATGATCCCTGACAAAGCCAATATGCCCAGCTGCACGACAAAACCCATCGGACTATTGGTTAGTAAAAGTCCGAAAGCCACACCAATAATCCCTAGTGGCGCCGTCAAGAGAGTAAGAATCATTTTAGGAATGTTCTGCAACTGAATCATCAAGAAAATCATAATAGCTATGATCATCATTGGTACTGGTTCAGAAAGAAACTTAGCTGCTTTGATGCTCGACTCTTTGGAGCCGTCATATTCTATTTCATAGCCTAAAGGCAAATTCGCTCGCAAATCCGCCAGATCCTTATAAATCTGCTCAGCCACATCATCGCCAGTAGCACCAGGCCTAGTCTCAGCCTGAACTATGATCATGGGCTTCAAATCACGGCGATAAATCAGCCCTTCTTCCGCATCGAAAGAAATTTTTGCAATCTGCTCAAGCGGTACATATTTACCGTTACCAATATAAACGGTAGTATTTTTCAATCGTTCAGGATCATTGCGATCCTGGCCGTCAAACCGAAAGACCATGCTGACCGTCTTATCTTTCTCGCGAAACTCAGTAATTGGCGCTCCTGATAGCTGCGCCTGCAAGGAGTTTGCTAAGGACTGCGTCGTAACGCCAAGAGCTCTAGCCTTATCTTGATCAATCGTTAAGTGCACAATCTTACTTTTTTCCACCCAATTTAAATTTGTATTTTTTACATTGGGATTTTGGGCCATAATTTGTTCCATCTGCTGGGCAATTTCTCGCACCTTGTCAACATCATAGCCTTTTACGCGAAGCATAACCGGATAATCGGCCGAAGGTCCGTTCGCAATCACTTTCGTATGAACACGAACACTAGGAAACTGCTGCGCCAAATTCTTCTCCAGCTTCACCCGTAAGGCATCACGCGATTTTGCGTCTTTGGCTACAATTACAAACTCGGAAAAATTCGGTTTGTTAAAAGTCGGATCAAAACTAAGCACAAACCGCGGCGCTCCTTCGCCAACATGATACGTATAGTAAGAGATATCGCTCTCGCCTTCTAAGGACTTTGCGACCTGACTGGCTACGTCTTCCGTGTTTTTCAGCGAAGCGCCTTCTTGCAGCTTCAACTGCAAAATCAGTTCCGGCCGGGTAGAGCTAGGGAAAAATTCCTGTCTAACAAATCCGAGAGCGCCCACAGCCACAAAAAAAACAGCAACAGTCGCAACAAGAACCGTTTTGCGATGATACAAGCACCAAATGAGAACTCGCTTAAAGGCGCGATAGAGTTTCGTATCATAAATATCATGCTCATTTGCCGCGTTTGCCGCTGAATGCGGCTTAACCCTGATAAAGAGATAGCCGAGCAGCGGCGTTACTGTACCTGCAACAAGCCAAGACGCCATCAAGGCAATCGCAACGACCGTAAAGATGGTCATACAATACTCTGAGGCGCTCCCTTTGGCAAAGCCAACTGGAATAAAGCCAGCACAAGTCACAAGTTCCCCAGTCAAGCGGGGATAGGCTGTGGAAGAATAAGCAAAGCAGGCGGCGTTAAAGCGACTCCAGCCCTGCTCCAGTTTTACCACCATTGTCTCAATCGTAATAATCGCATCATCCACAAGCAACCCTAAGGCAATGATTAAAGCCCCAAGGGAAATGCGCTGTAAGTCAATCCCGAAAAGATTCATGCAGGTAAACACCACAGCGATCACCAAGGGAATGCATAAAGCCACGATGATGCCTGACCTCATGCCCAAACTAGCAAAGCTAACGGCAAGAACAATAATAATCGCTTCAGCAAGCGACTCGACAAATTCATCAATCGAGGTTTCCACCACTTTGGGTTGATTGACTGTTTGATGAATTTCTAGTCCTGCTGGTAGCTCTTTTTTAATTCTCTCCACTGTTTTTTCTAAAGTTTCTCCCAATACAAGGATGTTCCCGCCTGGTTCCATCGCTAAAGAAATTCCGATAGCTGGCGTACCATTATAGTAAAATTTAGGATCGGTCGGTTCGGCGTAAGCCCGGCTTATTTTGGCAATATCGCCAAGACGAATCGTTTTACCATTGGCTTGAAGCGGCGTATTGCGGATATCATCAAGATTTTCAAACATACCGGTAATGCGTAAATATAGGTTGTCAGAAGCAGTTTCCAACATTCCTGAAGCATTCATAGCATTTTGCGCCTGTAAAGTGGACGTGACAAGGCTAGGGGTAATTCCGAGCTGCGCCATTTTGTCATTTTCAATTTCAATATAAATTTTTTCCGTCTGCACTCCCAGTAGGTTTACTTTTTTTACGCTGGGGACATCCATTAAAATGCGACGGACTTTTTCCGCTTTTTCCCGCATTTCCTCATAAGTATAGCCATCGCCAGTAAGAGCGTAAACCACGCCGTAAACTTCATCAAAACGGTCATTAAACTGTGGCGCCATGACCCCTTCCGGCAAAGTGGAAACAATATCATTGACCATATTCCGGGCTTCCAGCCACTTGCCGCGAATTTCCGCCTTGGGTACCGTATCTTTTACGTTGACGTAAATTACGCTATATCCTGGAGCGGAATAACTCTGAAGATAATCAAGCCCTGGTAAATCCTGTAGTTTTTTCTCCACTTTATCAGTGACCTGATCCTCGATCTGCCTAGCTGTAGCTCCCGGCCAAGCCACAGTGACAACCATTTGTTTAATCGTGAAATCAGGATCTTCCATGCGCCCTAAATTCTTATAGGAAACAAACCCAGCAATAAAAAACAAAGCGATAAAGAAATAAATGAAGTGCTTGTGATTTAGCGCCCATTCCGTCAAATTAAAATTCTTCACAGCGAATCACCGCCTGCTTTAACCTGTTGTCCTTCTTTGAGCTTATGAACGCCAGCAGTTACAATCTGCTCCCCTGCTTGCAGTCCGCCAACGACTTGAACAGTGCCATTACCAAAGTTGCCAATCTGAACTGGACGAAGCGTTACAATATCATTTTCCACCACCCAAACCTTGGGAGTATCACCATCTTGGTAAATTGCGGCAAGCGGAACCGCTACAGTCTGTTGCACCGAATCACCTAGAATCGTAACAGCCGCCGTCATGCCCAGCTTCATCGCTTCCGGTGGATTGGTAACACTAATACGCACTTTAAAAGTCCGCGTTGTTGGATCAGCCATTGGTGCAATTTCACGAACTTGTCCTGCTGCCGTAACACCAGGAAGCGCCCAGAAAGAAATTTGAATCGTTCCGGCGCGCCGCAGCTCTTCCACACGATTTTCGGGTACACTAATTTCTATTTCGCGTTCGCCGTCCTGTACGACTGTAACCACAACCTGTCCAGCACTCACGACTTGTCCGGCTTCCGCCGTAATGGCTGATATAACGCCAGATTTATCCGCCTTCAGATAGCTATAATCTAACTGATTTTCCCCTTGGACATATTGCGCCGACGCTTGCCGTACTCCGGCAACCGCCACGTTATAAGCATTCACATACTGGTCATATTGCGCGCGGCTAATCGCGCCTTTATCTAAAAGCTGTTGGTAACGATTCAAATTACTTTCCGCCAAAACCCGCTGTGACTCAGCGGAGTAAACTTGCGCCGAACTGCTGTTAACAGTCTGCTGCAAATCACGGCTGTCAATCTGCATGAGTATATCGCCAGCCTGAACGGCGCTGCCAAGTTGTACATTCCGCTTGATAATCTTGCCGTTTACTTGAAAGGCAAGCTGACTTTCATAGCGCCCCTTCACTTCACCGGCATAAGTATAGCCTTGCGCCGCCCCATTCTTACCAATCACGGCAGTACGGACAACTACAGCCTCTTCGCTTACAACTTGAACTTGCTTATGCTGGGACCACCAAAAGAACCCGCCGCCAATTATGCCTAACCCAATCACCCCTGCGCCAATGACCGAAAGGCGTTTTTCCTTCTTTAATACTTGTAAAAAATCTAAATTCATGATTCCCAGCCCCTCTATTTATGTATTATAAATCTGATAAAAACTGTGTTGCCGCTAGCTCATAGATAAATACCTGAATCTTTGTTGGCAATTGTTTCAGTTCAATTCGTCCGACGCAGCGTCCCTCCCATTCCCATGTCGTTTTAATATCTAACACAAGAGTCTCAACTTTGTCTAAAGGCAGATCTAAATCAGCTGTAACAGGAATTCCGGCAATGACGGTAGACATCTTTTGTACCTCCTCTATTTTCTTGTTGTAATGCAACAGGTCAAGTTTATCTGTTAATTATTTGACTCAAGTCATTTAATGGGTAAAGAAAAGCCTTTTGATTGTCTAGCGACTTTTACAAAAGGTGAATTGTACCAGGTTTGGCTCCCACAATCGTTTCAATCAGTTTCTCTGACAGGGAAAACTGCGCTGCCCGTTGCTCCTCTGAGTAGTTTTCGTAAAGACTTTCCATTAAAGAATCTAAAATACCATACAGCAAGTTCGTCGCTGCCGACAAATGAGGAATGGAAAAGCAGCCTTGCTCCTGTCCTTCCTGTAAAATCTTCCGAAAAATCGGATCCATCAGCATCTTGCCTTCTCTTGATAACTTGTCCATAAAATGAATCGTTTTTTCATTATATAAGTACGCAAACAACAGACCATCAGGTAATTGGATTCCCTGAAACAGCGTTTTCATCGTAATGGCCAGTTTATCAGCCGGATTCATCGCTTGTTGCGTAACGACTTGACTGACTTCCCCTAATAAAATAGCAATATGCCGATTCAAAAGAGCCTCTAAAATTTCCTCTTTAGACTTAAAATAATAATAAATTGTCCCATGAGCTACGCCCATTTTTTTCACAATATCGCCAATTGAAGTCTCGTGATAGCCTTTGCTATAAAAAAGCGGTTCAGCCGCCTCTAATATTTCATTAATACGTTTTTGTGGATCTTGCGGCGGTCGCGCCATACGTAACACCTCATTAATTGACTTGATTCAAATTATAAAATATTTCCTACGCCACGTCAATATTAAAGTATTTTTAAATTTAACTTTAATCTTTTTATAAGAAATTTCGTTTATTCTTAGAGTAAGTACCATAATTTTATATAATATGACACTCCAAACTGATAGAAACATATTTTACAAATATATTATTACAAACAAATTTATGGTTTTTCATTATGAAGGAGGGTTATCAATGGTTAGCAATGTATCCCTAGAAACAACTACGTCTGCCGCAGTACAACCCGTGCAAAATTCCGTTACAACAGAAGCGACCAAAAAGACAGAACAAACAACGTCAACTCCGGAAATTTCGCCAGCTTATTCTGTAGAAATTAGTCAGGAAGGAGCTCAGCTTAGCGCTGACAGCTCGAACGTCGTGCAAACAACTGCAATAAGGCAAAGCAATTCTGATACCAAAGTAGCCTCGTCTAATGCGACGGAAGCCAAAGCAGCGCCGCCAGCAAAACCACCAACCCAAATGGCCAAAAGCAGTGATGATAGTAGCTCTACTACCGCAACAAGCAGTGATTTATCACAGTACAGTGAAGCGCAGTTAGAACAATTGCTCAGTCAGGGGAAAATTTCTGCTAGCGACTATAACACGGAAATCGCCAAACGACAACAAGAGCAAGCTTCTACTACTGCAAGTAATACAACAACTGACTTGATCAGTTCACTCACTACACCTGTCAATCAGTAATTTCTAGAAGAACCAATAAAGTTTTTCTTATAAAAGCTAAAGAGTTGCAACCGGAAAACGCCGGCTGCTAAAACTCTTTAGCTTTTTCATTATCATCATATAGGGCTTTCACTAGCATCACTTCATTGCCGCAATGATTATAAAAAATTTGATCAGACCAACTCATCATAATTAAAATGCCGCGACCGTGTTCTGTCTCACTAACCAGACTAAGTCCGATTTTACCTAGGGAGTCGGCAAGGATTGCCACAGTCTGATTGCCAGCAAAACCTCTGCCGTTATCTTTGATCCGAAAAACTAACCGCTTTCCCAGTTTATTCATCTTTATGGTCACTGCCGTTCCATGCTTTAGCGCATTGCTCAGCGCTTCATTTAATATAATCTCAGTTCGTAAAATCTCCATATCATCTAGCCAATCACTTATTGTGAGCAGATCCTGTAAGATATCTTGCACTTGTCCCCGCGGCGTCTGCCGTGATATAAAAAAAACCTTAGGAAATACATTAGCAGCCACAATCGTTCCTCCCCTTTTACTCCTGTTGCAATCTTTCCAACAAAAAAAAGACAGCCGCGCGGCTGTCTAAGAACATCTTCGCTTCTAGTAACTTAGCAGTCATAGGCAAAGATCATGGCAAAAAACACAACAAATCACATTTTACGGGAAAATCAATACTAGGGATTTAAATAGGGTAAACATTTAGCAACTAAATATAGTGTACTCCTGTTAGAGATTTTCGACTATTGTTAATCAAAACAAAAATACCATCATAAAACTGTAGCGATGACACAATGTTCAAACTTATTCCATTTGTATCTTTTGAATTTTCCACATGCGCATATAGAGTAGTAATAGACAGCGGGTTTCAAAATGATCTAGCGATAAATCGAGTACTTTCTCAATCTGCTTTTTACGCCAAAGCACAGTATTATAATGAATGAATAGCTTATTCGCAACAACCTTTAAATTCTCATCCTCTAAAATACGCTCTAAGGTCATAACGAGTGTTCCATCATGGCTTGCATCATACTCGTACAGCTGCTCTAGCTTCGTTTTATATCCATTCGATAAGGGATCTCCTTTTAACAGTTGGACGGCAATTCCATAGATGCCCAGTTCATCAAAGTGATAAATTTCCTGCCTTGCCAAAGAAGTTGCTACTAGCAAAGCACTATGAGCTTTATTATAAAGCACCTTCAAATTAAGGGGAGCATCCGATAACCCCGAAACACCTACTAAAAATTGTGTACCGGGAAACTGCTCTTGTAAGGCTTCCGTTAAATTTTTAGCATATTCCATTTGTTCCTGCTTGTGAAAACACTGCTCCATTTTTTCGGGAACAAGACAGAAAAGATCCGCCCCAGAACGCCAGGACCATCCTGCGGCTGCCTCAAATAACCACCCAACAATACGCTGCATCAGACCAGAAGCTTCCTCTTGACCGGAAAAAGTAAGGCGCAAAGCGAAGCAGCAATAGCGAACATAAGGATCGACCCCATAATAAGTAAGCTGCTGCAACGTATATTCGTCGGCGTAAGAGCCTTTCACTAAATCATTAAAGAAATTGCTCCGCTTGCAAAGCTGATCAGCAAGTAGCAAATCTTTCTCGGCTTGTTGAATCTGATCTACGCTCGCTTTTTGCTTTGTTACATCCTGCATCGTTCCATAAAGTCTGACAAGTTTTAATTCCCGGGAAAACTCAGGTATCCACCGGGAATGAATCCAGTGAATTGATTGGTCTGGCCAAACAATCCGAAAATCGAGCTCAAAGGGCTTCTGTTCCTGCATCCGATAGAGACGCTTTGATACCATATCTACATCCTTCGTATAAATCCGCTCTTTTAAAAGAGCTAACTCAGGCGTTGTAGTTTCTGGCAACGACCAAATTTTATAAACTTGTTTCGATAAATAAAGTAATCTCTGCCCCGCGTCCCATTCACAGTAGCCGACCTTAGCCATCGCTTCGTCTAATAGCATTTTTTCCCGTATCAGTCTATTATCATGGGCCAAATTAAGCAAAGAAGCCTGTTCCTGTGTACATTGACGAGCCTGTTTAAATTCCGTAATGTCCTGAATGGATACCCAGAGACCATCTGCTTCAATCTCCACTTTCACTCTATGCCAACGCCCCAAAACCAACTCATCACTTTCCTGCTGAAAGGATCTTTCTTGCAGAATAGCCTTGCTGTATTGCTGATGAAAAGATGGCTTTTCAGAAATTGTTTCTAAAAAGCTTTTACCAACAAGCGCGCTTTTAGGATAACCGAACAATTGCGCGGCGGCTTCATTCAGATAGACAAAAACAAGTCGTTCATCGAGAAAAAAAAAGGCATCCGTTATATGCTCCGAGGTTTTTGTCATCTACGCCTTGCTCCTTATTTACATAATTATCTTCATTGTATCTGGTTTCTCTTATTATAGCTATTAGACTAAACTATAAAAATGAGCTTCTACTATTGTGCTTCATTTACAATGGTGCCAGCTCAGCTTCGCTGTTTCGCGAAGAAATCCCTTTAGGAAATGTTTTCCCCACTACACAAAAGCCGCCTTGGGCACTCTTCCTTTCACAAGAAAAGCGCTGCCCCAAGGCGGTCTATGTTTAGCATAATCTATTTACGATTCCTTATCTTGTTCTAAATGCTGCAAAATTTCCAGTTTAGGCAATGGGCGACTGAAAAAATAACCTTGAATCCGATCACAGCCGCAAGAACGAAGATATTCGTACTGCATTTCTGTTTCGACGCCTTCCGCCACAACTATGAGTTTCAGCGCGTGCGCCATAGTAATCACCGAATAAATCAAAGGTTCCTTCGCTAACCCGTCGGCGATCGAATCAATAAAAGATTTATCCATTTTCAATTCGTTGACAGGCAACTTTCGTAAATACGTCAAAGAAGAAAAGCCTGTTCCAAAATCATCAAGGGATATACCAAATCCCTTGGCTTGAATCCGGCGCAGTTTTTCGCTGCTTTCTTCAATACAGCCAAGCAAGCCACTTTCGGTAATTTCGAGCGTAAGCTGCCGTGGCTGAATCTGCGCTACTAACACCGCCGCTTCTACAATTGATTCAAAGGTATCATCGGCCAATTGCCGCGGTGACACATTGACAGAAATCTTATAATCAGGAAAACCCTGATCAGCTAGTTCTTTAGCAAAACGACAAGCTTCCTCAAGCACCCATTTACCAATGAGTAAAATCTGCCCGCTTTGCTCCGCCACCGGAATAAATTGACTAGGTGGTACTTGACCAAGTTCAGGATTATACCAGCGTAACAATGCTTCAAAACCGACTATTTTTCCAGTTGCCGCCTCAACCTGCGGCTGGTAGTGAAGTAAGAGTTCGCCTTTGTCCACGGCGCGGCGTAAAGCTGTTTTTAAAACCATATTTTGATAAGTATCACTTTGCATTTTCGCTTCATAAAAACGCCAGCAGTTTTTACCAGCTTTTTTAGCTGCATACATAGCATTATCGGCATTTTTCAAAATATCAGCGGCCTCAGTACCATCTTCCGGATAGATAGCGATCCCAATACTGCTTGATAAATGGATTTGACTATCACCTACTTCATAGTCAACAGCAAGAACGGCTAATAGCTCTTTTACTAAAGTTTCTACTTGCCCTGGCTCTGTCTCGCCAGCCTGCAGTAAAACGAATTCGTCGCCGCCAAGACGCGCTACAAAGGCATCCTTGCTTGTTGTGGCAATCCGCTTTGCCGCCTCGCGAATCACATCATCGCCAAAAGCATGACCATACGTATCATTGACGGTTTTTAAATCATCAATATCGATGAACATAACAAAACCGCCTTGTTTTTTGCCGCTAAGTTCCTGCATCGCTTCCACTAGCCGTAAGCCTAAGCTCGCTCGGTTAGGCAGGCCAGTAAGCACATCCTGATAAGCCATTCGCTCCATTTCCAAGCGAGTCCGCGCATTCTCTAACGCAACCGAAGCCAGGTCAGCAAAATTCTGCAAAGCGGCCAACTCTGCTTGCGTCACCATGTAAGGTTGATCAAGCCAAGCAATCTCGAAGAGACCAACAACTCGTTCTTGACACTTTAAGGGCAGCGAAACAATGCTCGTAATCCGATCAAATTTAGCCTTAGAAATTCGTTGGGGGAAAACACCATAGTCTTCCACATAAAACATTCGACCTGTCGAATAGACAATTCCAGAAACACCTTTAGTGAGATTGATTTTAGCATTTTTTTTATAAATCGTGCCTTTACTGTAAGCGACTCTTATCGTGTTGGTACTCTCGTCAATTTTAGCAATCATGCCATTTTCCGCCCGCATCATCAGCAGCGCATCATCTAAAATCGTACATAAAAGCTTTTCCTGGTCATCAGGTTTTTGAATGAGGAGGCTAGTAATGGCCTGATATTCCTTCTCGCGAAATATTAAAGCCGCTTCGGCCTGTTGCCGCTGTGCGATCTCGGTTAATAGGCTTTGATTCATATCATTGAGCGATTCATTCGTAGCAATCACTTCCTCATTCATTGCCACAATTTCCATATTTGCCGCTGATAACTCATTTTCTACTTTTACTCTCTCACTAATTTCTTCTTCTAGGCTGGCATTAATTTCTTGAAGCTGCTGATTTGACTCCGATACCTTCCACTGCTCTTGTGCTAAATTTTTATTAGCTGTTACTAAATTGAGATTTGCTTCATGGAGTGCTCTTGTCCGGCGTTGAATCACGAAAATCAAGCCGATCATGATGAATAAAGCGGTTAGCGTCGTTGTCAAAAAGAATTTTTTTACAGGGGCCAGGGCTATGTCTTTGTTCTGAACGGTAACAGCAACCCATGGCGCTGACATTCCCGGTAATTGAATCGGCTGATAATAGCATAAAAAGGACATTCCTGTATCAGTAATATATTCCGCTTGTCCCGTTTCCCCCTGAAGGGCCTTTACTGTAATTTCCTGCAGCTTTGCCGAAATGTCGACAGGCAACTCTTCTAATTTCTGATTGCCTTGTTCGATAATTACGTTCCCGCTCTTATCTTTCACCGCAAGCGTCTTGGTGGCATTCTTATAATTGTACATCGCGTCAACCTGTGCTCGTTCAGGATGGGCAACCACAGTGCCCTCGCTATCTAAAACAAAAAAGTACCGTCCCGGAATGTTAAACGATTCGACAAACCGCTCTAGCATTTCCAGCTTCAGATCTGCCGCAAAAATCCCTACATACCGTTGCTCTTGATACACAGGAAAATAGATTGATGTTACCGGATAGTTTGCTTTTGTTTCCGTCCCTAACGTTAAAAAAGCTTTACTGACAAAAGGCTGATTATCCTTGAGCATTTTCTGAAACCACCATCGCGTAGCGCGATTTTGATTTTCCCCTTTGGCGCGGCCAGTCTGCCAACCATCCGCTGTTTTTTGGATAAAAAAATTATCAATAAAGGGATATCGAGTCAATGCATCCGCTAGAAAAAGCTTTTGCCTTGAGGGATCCATCGTAGTTACTTCACTATTTAGCGCCATTTCCTGAGAAATATTATAGGCATTAGCCACAAAACCCGATACCTGCGCAGCTACATCACTTGTGTGCTCGCGATTTTCCCGATGGATCTGCTCACTAAAAACAGTATAAAAGAAAAAATAGACAAAAATGCAGAGACAAAAAAACGCAAAAACAACAACCACCGAAAGATGGGGTAGCCGCTTCAGATTATATTGTATTGACGACAAAAAAATCTCCCCTTTCTCCCGTGTAAGTCTTACTGCGATCGCCTTTTATATGACAAAAGGATTCTACTCTCAGCATAGACCGATTAAGTAGAATCCCCCTTTGCTTACAAATTATTTTTCTTAAATAGAGATTAGACGAAAAACCGGAAAAGTCCTTTATTTTTCGACATGCTTTGCCGATAGCGCTAGTCAATGCCAGTGTTTCCGTTAAAAACGTCAGCGGCCTTAAACTGAAAAACTCTTTCCGCTTCATCAGGATTTAATATCCGAACATATACTTCCGGCGAACCTTCTGGTGGAAGTTTAACCGCCCATACGGCCATCGTTCTCGTTTTAGTCGGCGTACTGCCTACGCGGAAAATGCTATTATCAGGCCCCGCATTTTGGTCAGTACTAAAGGAGAGAAAATCGGCAAAAGCATAAGGTTTTGCGGCAATGCTTAGTAACTGGCCAATTCGATCATAGCGAGCTTGACTGCTCTCGCCAATCGTACGATTCAAATTCACCATGTCTTCATAAACATAGTGATTCGTATGATAAATCGCCCCATTTTGTTTTACTTCAATCTGGTATTTTCCCTCTGGCCCAATCTCAACCGCAGCTACTTTATGCTGATCAGCGAGCATCAATATTTCCGGCCCCAGAAACAAGTCCGTTCTAGCCAAAGCCTCATCAACAGTACTGCACTCATTTAGCAGCCTTACAAGCAATCCGCTGGTATGGGGCATCGCTCTTCTTTCCACCGCAGGAATACTCCCCGCCGTAGCACTGACTATCACCAGGCCCTGTTCATTGATCCCCGCCTTAAAGCCAGGATATTTCCCTTCGGCATAAAGACCTAGATAGCGGTAACCGGTTTTAGGAACCGCTAATTTTATAATCTCATGCTGGTTAGGAATCCAATCACGATTTTTAACGAGCATAGTGCCGCCGCCTGCAACAAGATTGCCGTTTGCTGACCATAAAGTACAAGCCTGCACTGGTAATGAAACAAGACATATAACGGCAACGAGCAAACCACTTAGCCAACCGCGCATTTTCTCATCTCCCTTAGCTACTTCATAGCATTATCATAACCGATTCTTGCTAGGCCCGCCAAACAAAAAAGAACGACTTGCGTCGCTCTTTTGTACCCTACTAAATAATTCTACGAATAAGCTGTACTAACCTTAGGAATGACTGTGATGATGACCATGCTCATGATGACCGTCACACTGGCAGACGCTTTCGGTAGATTGTAACTCTCCCAGAAGATATTTTTTTACAGCAGTCCGAGCGTCGCCGGTTGCGCCAGTCAGATACTCAATTCCTTTTTCTGTTAAAAGATCCATGGCGCCTTGGCCCATGCCACCAGATATAACGACTTTCACAGCTAAGCTTTCCAGATAATCTGCAACAGATTCATGACCATGGCCTTCATTCATAACCGTTTCTGCCGCAAGAATGGCCTCGCCCTCCGTGTCAAAAACCATGAAATTCTTACAATGACCAAAATGGCCCGAAACACTTTCCCCTTCACAAGCAACAGCAATTTTCTTCATTGATTTCGCCTCCATTTTTTCTAATTTGGCAATAGCTTGATCCAGCCAATTCCCGTCAAATTGCTCGATTGCGCCTTGATCGCATAGCTGCGCTACGGCCGGATCAATCGGCAATTTCCCGAGTACGGCTAGCCCATACTGCGCGGCTGTTTCATCAACATGGCTTTCACCAAAAATCTTGTATTCCTTTTGATTATCGGGGCATTTAAAATAGGACATATTTTCAACTAGCCCTAAAATCGGAATATGCATCATCTCCGCCATCTTCACTGCTTTCGCCACAATCATTGACACAAGTTCTTGTGGTGATGTAACAACGATGATCCCGTCAACAGGCAGCGACTGAAAGACCGTCAACGGAACATCGCCTGTGCCTGGCGGCATATCGACAAAGAGAAAGTCCATATTCCCCCAGATCACATCCGTCCAGAACTGTGTCACCATATTGCCAATCATCGGGCCGCGCCACAGCACAGGATCTGTATCGTTTTCTAGCAGCAGATTTGCTGACATCATTTTAATGCCTTGGCTGCTTTTAAGCGGAAAAATCCCCATCTCGCTACCCATGGCTTTTTCCTTAATCCCAAAAACCTTCGGAATGGAAGGCCCGGTAATATCAGCATCTAAAATAGCTGTATGATAACCGCGCTGCTTCATGCGCACCGCTAATAGCGAAGTGACCAATGATTTACCGACGCCGCCTTTGCCGCTTACAATCCCAATCACTTTCTTTACATGATTTAACTCATGAGTTTTTGCCAACAAACTTTGTTGCTCGCCGTCTCGTTCAGCGCAAGCTTCACCGCAGCTACTACAACTTTGACTACAATTTTCACTCATCTTATTCGCCTCATTCTTTGTCGTTTTCTATTGGCAAATCGGCTGTGCTATTGCGGTGACAACGACCACTACAACAATGACTTTGCCCATTGCAGAGTTGATATTCGCCGCCATCAATCATAAGAATTTTCCCATTTACCAGCGATTCGGCAATTTTTCTTCTGGCCTCATTATACATACTCTGCACCGTCGTACGAGCAATATTCATCCGACCGGCACATTCCTGCTGCGTTAAGTTTTCAAGATCAATGAGCCGAATTGTTTCATACTCATCGACAGTCATCGCAATCGTATGACCACAACAAGATGGCTGGTCCAACGGCCCGAATTTGCTGTTTTTCGGTAAACAGCATACATTTCGCCACTTTCTAGGTCTAGCCATTTTCGTTCCCCTTTAATTATTGACATATGTCAATTACACCTATTATTATAGCCCGTTATCGGCATATGTCAATAACGGGCTATATGGAAACCTCTATATTTACGAATGAGTTACATCGGTTTACTTCTCACCGTTTACTCTTCTTGCTGGTCTAAATATCTTTGCCGTTTGCGCACAAAAGTAGAGGCTGTCATATTCAAACTTTTCGCGGCTTCACGAACATTGCCATACTCTTGATAGGCCTTCTCCAGATACTGAAACTCTAATTTATCGAGCGTTGCTTTTAAATCAGTTGTTGCGGCAAGCGAGACTTTTGCCACAGCGCTGCTCCCAGTGTAACTATTAATTCCCTTGGTCTGATGAATATGAAGATTTTCTGGCTTAATCTCATTGCCAGCGCTAATGATCGTAGCGCGTTCAATTACATTTTTCAGCTCACGAATATTGCCCGGCCAGGAATATTCATTGAGCAACTGAATCGAAATAGCAGAAAAATACTTTTGCAGATTATATTTATGATTTAATTTATCTAAAAAAAATTTAGCAAGCGGCATAATATCTTTCGGTCTTTCCCGCAGCGGCGGAATGTAAATAGGAAATACATTGAGGCGATAATAAAGGTCCTCGCGAAAAGTCTGATCGATCACCATTTTTTCCAAGTCCCGGTTCGTTGCCGCAATGACGCGCACATCCACCTGAATCGGTTTTACCCCGCCGACTCGTACAATTTCCTGCTCCTGTAGCACCCGCAAGAGCTTAACTTGCATTTCTTTCGGCAGTTCTCCCACCTCATCAAGAAATAAAGTTCCCTGATCCGCCAGCTCAAACAGTCCCATTTTCCCGGTTTTATTCGCACCAGTAAAGGCGCCTTTTTCATAGCCAAACAGTTCGCTTTCAATGAGCTTTTCCGGAATGGCGCCGCAATTCACCTTAATAAAGCTCTGCTTGGCGCGAGGACTCTGGCGATAAATATATTTAGCCATCACTTCTTTGCCGACGCCCGTTTCACCGAGCAGCATGACTGTCGTATCCATGGGCGCCACACGATTGGCGAGCAGTACGGCGCTAAAGGTCGCATCATCTTTCGCAATAAGCTCGGGATCATTGGAATCATTGATATGTTCCAATTCCAACCGCAGCTTATTCATCGTTTCCGTCTTTTCTTCTACTTCGCGCTTTAAGTTATAGATTTCCGTTAAATCCCGTACATTCGTAACTACCATAACAAGCTCGCCGTTCCTGTCAAAAATCGGTGAACTGGTGATTAAGGCCCGTTTACCTGTTTTAAAATGCTGCTCTAACGTAACCGGTTTTTTATCAACCACAACAATTAACGAACCTGATACGGAAATCATTTTTTCCCGCACAAGATCAGCCATATTGCGCCCTAGGACATCGGATTTTTTTAAGCCCGTAATTTCCTCATAAGCCTGATTTACTTTGATGGTCGTGGCATTCTTATCGGTAATAAAAATTCCATCAAAAGAATGTTCAATAATCGCATCAAGTCGTTCTACGGCTTCTGAAACAGTCGAAAATATGGGTAACTTTTTATTTGCCATGGGATAAACCTTCTCATAAGCAAGCGTAAGCTATTGCGATAACATGGAATACAACAGCTCCACTTCCATTTTATCTCATTTTTTCAACGTTGCCAAACAATTAAAACAAGTTCAGTCTTTCCTTGGCTGTAAATCTGTATATTGCGTTTTCCCCGAGGAATTTTTCGGAATCGCTGCAATCGAAGCCATTTGGAACAATGCTGGGTGAAGATTCACCTTATCTGTAAGAAAATCAGCCAGTACTGCCAAATCCGCTTCTGGCGCCGTTGTATAAATTGTGAGAGCATCATCTTCACCAATACAGGCAAAATCATAAGTCGTATATTCATTTTTAAAGATTTGCTCGATTTCATCAAGATTGACGCGTTTCCCCTGCATTTTTACAAACCGTTTCTTCCGTCCCGTAATATAGTAAAAACCAGCTGCATCGCGATAGGCAATGTCACCAGTAAACAGTCTGCCCTGATTTTCATCGCCTGCTTTCAAATCTGCGGCGCAACAGGCATAGCCAAGCGTTACATTATCCCCTTCATAGCAAAGCTCACCCACAGCCAAAGGCTCAGTAATTTCTTTATGAGCATCTTCCATGATACGAAAAACCCCGCCAGGAATGGCAACACCGATACTGCCGATTTTCTCCAGACAATATTGCGGCGGCAGATAGGACATGCGCGCTGTAGCTTCTGTCTGCCCATACATTACTACAAAACGTTTATTTGTTTTTACAGCAAATTCGCCATATTCTTGGTGAAGCCGTTTCGACAACTTGCCGCCAGCTTGCAGCATTAGCTTTAGATCAGGTAAATCCAGCGTGAAAAACCGCAGCCGCTGCAAACATTCGTAAGTAAAGGGAACTCCCGCCAACGAAGTAATGTTCTTTTCCTTCATAAACTCCCAGAAAGCAGCATCCATAATCGTTGCTTCTGTTATATAAATGGCGGCGCCGCAAACAAGATGACTATGAATGACTGACAAGCCAAAGGTGTAATACATCGGCAGCGATGAGATCGGACGCTGCTGTGCATCAAGCTCTAAATAGGCGGCAATGGATGCGGCATTGGCTTGAATATTTTTGTAGCTCTGCCGAACTAATTTCGGGCTTCCCGTACTACCTGAGGTGGTTAACAACAACGCCAATTCAGAAAATAGTTCGACTGGTTCAGCGGCATAACAAGGATAGACACCATAATCAAAAAGATCGTAAACCAGTTCATTGTTAGGTAGGGCGAAATCATGGTTAAGTGGCTTTACTACATAGTTTGGTTTATAGACCTTGATTAAGTCAGCTAAAAGCTCCTCATTCATATCATCATTGATTAACAGCGGCACAATCCGATTTTGCAAACAACATAAATAAGACAGAACCGAGCCGATCGTATTGCGGCAAAGAATAAACACTAAGGAGCGCGGTGGTATGATTTGTTGTAAGCTGTCCGCATAATCATACCAATCCTGATAGGTAACAACTTGATTCTGATCATCCACTAATACATTTCGTTTCGCAAATTCCTCATTTTTCTCAAAAAACAGCATCGTCTATCCCTCCTAGCGAATAATACGCGACAGGCGTTCTAAGAGATTGACGCCGTCCCATATCACATCCATCTCCATCGCCTGACCGACAGAAACAATTCGATCTCCCCCTGTCACACGACTCGTTAGCAACATACGACGCAGCACGGCAGGGTCAATTCCCAGAACCGAAATGGTCTGAACTTTCGTCGTCAGCAAGGGCGGCAAGTCCGCTAACTCTGTTAATTCAGCCTGAAAAAACAGACCAAACTTCCCTGATAAAAGCGTTATATCATCAGGCACAGTCTTCATAGTAGCGACATAGAGCCGATTCTCAAAGCAATCGACTGTAGCTAGCTCCGGGCAAGTCATGCCAAATTGCCATAATTGGCTGTACTTCTGACTCACCTTGATCGGGGCCAAAGCATAATCAGCCGCTTGGCGCGCTAGAACTTCCCACCAACGTCGCCGCGCCTCTGCCAGAACCGTAACGGCTTCTTTCGCCTTCGAATTCAGCCAAAAAATGATTTTCGGACTGGAGCAAGCATTTTGATCCATGGCGTACGTATCGTTATAAAAGCGATGAGCCCATAACGCAAGCTCATTGTCACTGCAGTGATGCACAAATTCGCTGTCAAAAACAGCAAGGGAAAAGCGATCGGCAAAAACTACGTCTGTCGCGTGCGGCGCCAACGGTGATTTTCGAATTTCTGTGATCGAAGCATCGCCGCCCCACAAAACCCGCATATCGCACAATAATGACAAGCGATCCGTCAACGAAGCATTTCTTTCGTAGGAAATTAAAACATTTTCCGCCTTCAGTTCAGAAAACTCTTCCCGCTCAAGCAGCCTAGCAATCACGGCAATGAGCGGCGCCGCTTGCTGCACCGTTCGCGGCGATAGACGAATCACATTACAATTCCCCGCCAACAGCGCCAGGACCAAGCTATAAGCAAACATCACCGGAATATTGGCCGGAGCAATATGAAACACAATCCCGCGACCCATACGGCTCGCGCTGTGACTCGTCTCTTGGCGGAACGACTCGACATGTTTGCGGCGCAGCCAGAAAGCAAAGGCCTGATAGGATGGATCAGCGAAAAGCGCGTTGTCACTTTTGATGGCTGCTTCTAATTGCGCGAGAAAATCCATGACGAGCGGCGAAAAAAGTGCGCGCGGCCTTGATCGAATCGGCCATTCCCCAGCAAGTTTTACAAATTCACTGTCCATACGTATCGCTACACCCCCTGATTTCAGCCGATGGAATTCGCCCGTCTACGGAAAAATATTTTCCTTTACGACCACAGGGACAATCGTCAATTCCCAGCAGCCTGCCCACATCTTCTGTTAGGAGGGAATGTCCCGGATAGGATCTGGCAATCGGCGAAAGCACCTGAAGAATTCCGGCCTTCCCAACAGGACAAAGCGAAAAATCAAGGTGATTTCGCACTAAAATCTCAGAAAAGATACTGGCATGTAGGTGACCATATTCACATTCCATATAGATCGAGCCAGTCTGCTCAGCCATGCCGTAGTAGTTATGGATTCGCGTGATACCAAACTCTGCTTGCAGGCAGCGCTTATATTCCGCAGGCGATACCGCCTCCTGCTGCAGTTTTTTCCAGCCGCCGCCATGAATTAAAATGGCCTGGGAAAAATCAAAGCGCAAGTTTTGGCCCTGTAGGGCCTCATAAAAATACTTCCAAACCATAAAGGTAAAGCCAAACAGCAAAACAGGCTTACCAGCATAAGTTTCAGCAAAGCTGCGCAGCGAAGTGATATCTATCGTCAAATCATCAGAAAGGGCATAATAACGCCGCTTGGCAAACATGGAAAACCCGAGAATCGCCGCGCCGCGGGCCGTAAATTTTTCCCGATCCGTCAATACAGAAGGCGCATCAATAATCAGCATGGGTAACCGCGACGATGCGATAAATTCTTGCACAATCGCATTTAAGGTGAGCTGCTGATTTTGGGCCGTTGCTGCATCAAGAAAAATACGCGATACGGACCCTGACGTACCAGAAGAAGTGATCGTTTTAAACACCGCTTCCTCCGCAATACTTTTTAAGTTCTGTTGTTTAAATAAAGGAATAGGCAGGAAGGGAATTTGCGCTAGACTCGCAACTTGATCCGCGCGATAGCCAAGCAAATCAAGCATCCGCCCATAGGAAGGGCAGTGCTTCCTATGGAACTCCGTCAGTTCTTTAAAGTAAGTCAGATAGCGTTCTTCCTTTTCCGCCTGCGACCAACTATAGGGTTTATAGGACAGCCATTCATTATAATCCATAGTCTCGCTTTACCTCCTTCGTTAAGAGAAAAGCTTCGCCATGTCCCGGAAATGTTCGTATATTGTCCGGCAAGGAACGAAGAAGCGGCTTTCCTTTCGCTTCATAGGCCGCTTCATCCCCGCCTGGCAGCCGAGTCAAAACAGCTTCGCCGGGAAGAAAGTAATCACCGGAAAAGAGCAGCTGCTCATTGACGACAATACAAGTACTCCCAAGGGTATGACCGGGAACTGCAAGAAAGCGGAAATGATACTCATACCATCGTAAAGCAAAGGACTCATCAAACGTCATATCGGCCGGCCTACAGGTAAACTTAGGGTATTGCCTTACATCACAGCCGCCGCTTTTAAAATACAAATAAGACTCCATAATGCGCGTCATATTGAGCGTCGTACTTTGAATCCCATCACTGCAAGCGCTGCTAGCCAAAACAGAAATATCGTAAAGCTCTCGCAAGGAATTTAACCCTGAAATGTGATCACAGTGCTCATGCGTTAAAAAGACCAAATCAAGCGTCCAGCCCCGCTGCTCTAGCAACTGCTGGATTTGGGCAAAGTCATTGGGATCGATAATCACGACATGGCCAGCTGCTTCTAACATGTAGCAATTGCTCTTTGTGACTGGATCGACAATACACACAGGCAAGGCTTCGCCAAAAGTAGTCATGATACTCGCCTATAAATGCACATCATATTTTTTTAGAAGTTCAATTCCCTTTGGATAAGAAGTAAAGGCTAATACATCCTGAGTCGCAAAGGTAATATCAAATAAATCTTCAATGGCTTCCATTAACATCATATGGCCTAGCGAATCCCACAATTTAATGCCGCGATACTTTAAATCAGGCAGTTCCTCCGGAGTTACTTTAAATTGATCCACAAATAACTTAGAGTACTGTTCCAGCTTAGTCATGAAAATCATCTCACTTTTCTTCTATTTGTTGTAAAAATGCAACAACAGCTGCAAACTGCTGCGGTGTATGAAGCAGAAAGAGTTTTTCTGTCGCAATAAGTCCCTGCGTAGCAGCACAGCAAACACTGCAGCCGCAAACAATAAGCCATACTTCACAAAGAGCAGCTCCTTTGGCCGCGTAAAGGAAGGTGTGCTCTGGGAACTTTTTCACTAATTCGGCAATTTCTTCGGTTCGATCATAATGGCTGTTACAGCCGCCGCAATATTTGATCCCAATATTCATGGTTACCTCCTCAGCGGGGATATTCATGCCGCAAAAAAGCTTTTGCTTGGGCAATCAAATCATCGCTCACGGCAGTGACTAACAAGACTTTTTCAATCTCCGGCAATCGCGCTTGTATTTTTTCGGCAATAAATTCTTCCGTCGTCGCCATTGCCGAAGGACAGCCGCTACAGCGGCCAGTAAGGCGAACTCGCAGTACGCCGTCGGTGAAGGTTTCAACAGTTACATTGCCGCTATGTTCGGCTAATGCGGGCCTTACTACTTCATCTAAGACACTTTCGATCTTCGTTAAAATCGGTGTTGTCATCTAGCTCACATCCTTATTCGTTTTCGTTGCAGAAACGGAACAAGCGTCAACGCGGTTCCCGCCGCTTGTTATCGCAATTTTCATACTCTTGCATTATATTTATTGCAAAAAACATGCCAGAAGCAAAGGCCCGAAATAGTCCGCTATTTCGGGCCTTTTAGGCTAATATCCTAGAAAAACTTACCAAAAATGCATCAAACAGCTTGTCTTGTTGCATTTTCGCAACAAAATCTTCAGAAAATGAAAGCCCAATCGCCGTAACAAAGCGTTGTCACCAATAAGAATTTTTTTAATTTTCCCACGATATTTCTAGGGAAATGATCCTTGCCGCCGCAAAGAAAACAAAATTAAATTCATTTGGGCATGACTTTTGCTTGTATAAAAAGCAACCGCACAGGACTGTGTGAAAAAGATTACAAAACGAGAAGGGATGATCCGTTATGCCGTTAATGACAGGAGAACAGTATGTAGAAAGTATGAGAAAGAAGAATCTGCAGGTGTATATGTTTGGCAAAAAAATTGAAAACCCAGTGGACGATCCGATTCTTCGCCCCTCTTTAAACTCCGTAAAAGCCACTTATGATCTAGCCCAACTACCAGAATACGAAGACTTAATGACAGCGATGTCACCCTATACGAATCAACGGGTAAATCGCTTCACTCACATTCATCAAAGCACCCAGGATTTAATGGACAAAGTAAAAATGCAGCGTCTCTGCGGCCAGAAAACGGCTTCTTGCTTCCAACGCTGCGTCGGCATGGACGCCTTCAACGCCGTCTTCTCGGTGACTTATGATACAGATAAACAGTACGGAACAAGCTATCATGCAAATTTCATGAAGTTCTTAAAATATGTTCAGGAAAACGACCTCACTGTTGACGGCGCGATGACCGATCCGAAAGGCGACCGCGCCCTCGCGCCCCATGCGCAAGCTGACCCTGATCTTTATTTACATGTAGTAGAACGTCGCCCTGACGGAGTTGTCGTTCGCGGCGCCAAAGCGCATCAGACTGGCTTTATTAACTCCCATGAAGTCATTGTTATGCCTACCATCGCCATGGGCGAAGATGATAAAGACTATGCCATTGCCTTTTCCTGCTCGACTGATGCGGAAGGCATTTTTATGATCGTTGGCCGTCAGTCCTGCGATACGAGAAAACTAGAAGGCGCCCCCATGGATACAGGCAACCCTGAATTCGGCGGCACCGAAGCCCTCGTTATTTTTGATAATGTTTTCATTCCGAATGAACAGATCTTCTTAAATGGCGAAGTGGAATTCGCTGGTTCGCTCGTAGAACGGTTTGCCGGTTACCATCGTCAGTCTTACGGCGGCTGTAAAGTCGGCGTTGGCGACGTACTTATTGGCGCTGCTGCTGTAGCGGCTGATTATAACGGCTGCCCGAAAGTATCGCATATTAAAGACAAAATTATTGAAATGCAACACTTAAATGAAACCTTATATGCCTGCGGCATTGCATGCTCCGCCCTTGGCACAAAAACCGAAGCAGGCAACTACTTAATCGACTTGCTGTTAGCCAATGTCTGTAAGCAGAATGTCACGCGCTTCCCCTATGAAATCGTTCGCTTAGCTGAAGATATTGCCGGCGGCCTGATGGTAACAGCTCCATCGGAACAAGACTTGCGCGATCCGAAACTAGGACCTTATGTAGAAAAATATCTCCGCGGTACAGCCAGTGTTTCCACAGAAAACCGCCTCAAAATTTTACGTCTCATTGAAAACCTCTGTCTGGGCACCGCCGCAGTGGGCTATCGTACGGAATCCATGCATGGCGCTGGTTCACCACAAGCGCAGCGTATCATGATTGCGCGCCAAGGCAATCTTCGTATGAAGAAAAAATTGGCGAAAGAAATTGCTAAAATTGAAGAATGATCTTACAAATGGAAAGGGTGTAACCATTGAAAGATTGGGAAAGCAAGTATGCTAATAAGCTAGTAACCGCTAAAGAAGCGGTCAGCCACGTGCAATCAGGCGATAAAATTGTCTTCACCCATGCCTGCGGTGAATCACAAGCCTTAACGAGCGAATTAGTCGCCCAAGCGGATCGCTTGGAAAATGTAGAAATCATTCATATGGTAGCAATGGGATCGGCCCCCTACTGCCAGAGCGGCATGGAACATCACTTTCGCCACAACGCCTTGTTTGTAGGCGGATCAACCCGCAAAGCTGTCGAAGAAGGCCGTGCTGACTTTACGCCGATTTTCTTTAGTGAGGTCCCAGAAGCCTTTGCTTCCGGCCTCATCCCGGTCGATGTTGTCTTTTTACAAGTAACTGAGCCTGACGCAAATGGCCTGTGCAGTTTCGGTATCTCCGTTGACTATACCCAGGCGGCCGCCAAAGCGGCAAAGCTTGTCATTGCGCAAATCAATAAAAATATGCCCTATACTTACGGCAATAGCATTTCACTTGATGATATCCACTACATGATCAAGCAAGATGAACCGCTCATTGAACTGCAGCCGCCCAAGATTGGCGAAACCGAAAAAAAGATCGGCGAATATGTGGCTTCTCTTATTGCCGATGGCTGCACGCTCCAGTTGGGAATCGGTGCAATTCCCGACGCAGTTCTCTCCTTCCTCGGTGATAAAAAAGACCTAGGTATTCATTCGGAAATGTTCTCTGACGGCGTCGTCGATTTAGCCAACAAAGGCGTTATTAATAACGCCAAGAAAACCGTTGATACAGGAAAATTTGTCGCGACGTTCCTCATGGGAACGAAAAAATTATATGATTTTGTGGATCACAATCCCGACGTCATCGTAAAACCAGTAAACTACACGAATGATCCCTTTATTGTCGCCCAAATTGACAACATTGTCTGCATCAATTCAGCGCTGCAAGTCGACTTAATGGGTCAAGTCAACGCCGAAATGATTGGCTCCCGTCAGTTTAGCGGCGTAGGCGGTCAGGTTGATTTCGTTCGCGGCGCGGCCCGTTCCAAAGGCGGCAAAGCCATTATCGCTATGCCTTCGGCCACAGCCAATGGCAAAGTCTCCAAGATCTGCGCTCACATTGATCCAGGCGCAGCTGTTACGACCTCGCGCAATGATGTCGACTATGTTGTCACCGAATACGGAATTGCCGCCCTAAAAGGTAAAACACTACGCCAGCGCGCCGTAGCGCTCATTAGCATTGCCCATCCTGATTTTCGTCCCAGCTTAATAGCTGAATTTGAACAACGGTTTCATGCCAAGTTTGAAGGCTAATCTCACTGTGTAATAACAACGAGTTTTCCGCTGCTAAATTGAAATGAAAGAAGGGACATTATGAAACTTTATATACTAAACACCGGTTATTTGGAAACGGATGAAAATTGCGTAGTTGGCTGTGCAACTGTCGGCACAAAAAGCCAGCCCCATGTTCAGAACAATTGGATTAAGCTGCCAGTCATGGCGTTTTTGATCGAAACAAAAGACGGCTACATCTTATATGATACAGGCAGCAACCCCAATGCCATGAACGGCTATTGGCAAAAAATCATGCAGGAAGTATATCCGCTCTATCAAACCAAAGAAGAACGTCTGGAAAACCAGTTAGCTCTCTGCGGTGTAAAACCGGAAGATATTAAAACGGTCATTCTTTCCCACATGCACCTGGACCATGCCGGTAACATTCACCTCTTTCCCCATGCCGATGTGTACGTGCCCAAAGAAGACTACATGCAAGGCCTCGCCATGGTTCATCAAAACCCCGATCCGGAAAAACACGGCGGCTATATTAAAGGCGATTTAGAAGCCCCAGTAAAACAATATCATCTCATTGATGAAGATTTTGAAATTGCTCCCGGCGTCGAAGTCTTGTGTCTGCCTGGCCATACGCCGAATCTGCTTGGCCTTGTCGTGCATTTAGATGGTCAAACAATTATTCTCCCGCAAGACTGCATCTACACGAGCACTATTTATGGCCCTCCTGCAAAAATGAGCGGCTTCTTACATGACAGTATTGCCTTCTTTAAATCCATTGAAAAGGTTCGGAAATTAGAGAAGAAATATAATGCGAAAGTGATCTTCGCCCATGATTATGAATTCTTTAAAACCTTGGACTTAGCCCCGAAATTCTATAAATAAAACCAATTGTTAAAATGAAATAGCCGATCAAAATAAAAGGAGCAAACACGCAACCGTGTTTGCTCCTTCTTTTTCTGAAACTCTGATTGTGAAACTCTGACACCCTTAGTGAATATCAGCCAGTCGTTTATAGCTAGCTAAGCGATCTTTAGCATCTTTTTCGGTCTTCTCAAATAAAGCTTCCGCCATTTCGGGGAACTGTTTTTTGAGCGCCGAGTACCGGACTTCACCCAGCAGGAATTCTCTAAAGTCGGCTGTCGGCTCTTTCGAATCCAGCACAAAAGGATTCGCGCCGGTTTCTTTTTTCTGTGGATCAAAGCGGTACAAGGACCAGTAGCCGCTTGCCACGGCCTGCTTCGCTTCTTCCTGACTGCAGCCCATGCCTGCTTTCAGCCCATGATTAATACATGGTGCATAGGCAATAATGAGGGATGGTCCCGGATACGCTTCCGCTTCAGCAATGGCTTTTAACGTCTGATTCTTATCAGCGCCCATAGCAATCTGCGCTACATAAATATAGCCATAGCT
>URQW01000022.1 GCA_900550105.1 uncultured Pelosinus sp. | reverse complement strand
CTCCGGTCGAATACATCTTTTTCATCACGTTCGGCAACACCTTCCGCGAGTTCGGCTACAGCAAATTCATTCACCATTTTTTGCATCAAGGCTTGATCTTCTGTTAACTCAAAGTTCATTTTTTTCACACCTTTACTCATTTTTAATTGCCTTACATCATGAAAAACTTCTCTCTGATTTCGTGTAGAATAGAATCATGATCGCAAGTTTTTATATTGCAAAATCTATACCAAAACAAATTGGAAAAAGTGACTGAATTTTGTTTTTTTTAGTCATAAAGCTTGTTGATCAAGCGTCTATTCTAGCTATTAAGAATACAAATTCCCCACAATGATGCAAAATGCATCAGTCATGAATAAAAGTGCATCACTAAAAATTAATATAAACAGAGCGTTTTGCCTAAATATTTCGTGAAATGGTCGTTTCTTTTGATGCAAGATGCATCAAAAGAAACGCTTTCGCTTAAAATAAGCCGAAGTAATTAAAAAACTTTCTTCAGGTACTAGCAATAAATTTTGCATTTTAACGGCTCAGGGTATAGGCTTTTCCTGCAATACCTGATACAATCAAGATGTAATATGTTGAAGGAGAGATTTGCGTGCGCTACAACCAATATCGTCAACAAGAAAAACAAATGCAGATGCAGATGCAGATGAACACCAAGCCTGCTATGAAAGCAGACAATAAGATATACCGAGTACAAAACCCTGTTCGGAGCGAAGTATCGCTAAGTATTTTCTTCTTTCTGAAACCTTTAATCAAAGCAGGTATTAAAAAAACAGCCTTAGCTCATCCACAAGCTAAAATTATTTATGACAGAGTAGGCGGTTCCTGGTGGAAACCAGAAATCCGAATCATTGTCGGTGGCAAAACGAAAAAAGTCGTAGAAGAAGCTGCTAAAGCACTTGAGCAGAATTTAAACGGAAAAAAGAAGAAAAAAGAATAAGTTATGTTATTTAAAAAGGCCTGCTCGTTATATCGAGCAGGCCTTCTTTATAGTGCAAGCTATAGCTTTGCGTTTTCTATGCTTTGAATTTCGCTACAGCGTCTTGCAAATCCATCGCCAGCTTCGCTAATGTTTGGCTAGCTGAAGCAATTTCCTCCATAGCCGCTGATTGCTGCTCCGTAGCAGCCGAGACCGATTCGCTTTCTGCCGCATTGGCCTTACTGACTTCGTCAATTTTACCAATGGCCTGCAGCATCGTAAAACTATTGGCAGCCATATCTTGAATGGCTTCAGAAATAAGAGCAATTTCCCGGGAAAGGTTTTCCACAGCCACTACGATCTGAGTAAAAGTTTCATCAGCCGATTGAACTGCGTCGATCCCTCGCAAGATCCGCCCAGATCCTTCCTGACTTGCTGTTACAGCGTCTCTCATGTCTGCCAAATTCCGTTTTACCAAATCACCAATTTTTTGCGAAGATTGATTCGATTCTTCCGCTAATTTCCGAACTTCTTCGGCCACAACAGCAAAGCCACGGCCTTGCTCGCCAGCCCGAGCTGCTTCAATCGCCGCATTTAAAGCCAAAAGATTGGTCTGTCCCGCAATATCTGAGATTAAATCAACAATATGGCCAATCTCCTGCGCTCCCTGATCTAATTTTGTAATAGCTGTTTGAATTTGGGCAGACCCTCGACTGATCTCTTGCATTTCGGTAACGGCCTGAGCAATAGCGCCACGCCCCAGTTCCGCTTTATCAGCCGCGCCTTGCGCAATTGTCACGACATTCTGCGTCTTGGCAGCCACAGCCTCTGAGCGACTCGAAAAAGTCTGAGCCAAATGATTCACTGCCTTGGCTTCAGTCGACTGCCGGTCAATCCCTTGGGCAATCGCTGTAATAGAGTCAGCGACCTGAGATGCCGCATCAGCCGATTGTTGCGAACTTGCTGTCAACTCTTCACTGGCCGCCGCCACTTGCTGTGACTGATCTTGCACACTGCGGATCAAACGTCGCAAGGTTTGCCGCATTTCATGAAAGCCTTTTGCCAACTGGCCAATCTCATCTTGCGATACCACACTGACATGATCTTGCCGTAAATCACCCTCATTTAATACCATGCATTCATCACGAATTGCCTCGATCGGCTGTGAAAGTCGCTTGGCCATAAAAAAGATAACTAAAATAGCAAAACCAATAAAAAAGGTTGAAACCACTGTCATCACTTTAAACAATAGGTCAGCATCATCCTGTACCTCGGCGCGTGGCGCTGTAACAGTAATGATCCAACGACGCCCCTCCAGCTCGATGGGCGTCATCACCGCAATTGCTTCAATCCCGCCAACGGTTTTGTACTCCGCCGAGGTCTGCTGACCAGACTGAGCCACCGCCTTAAAGCTGTTGATTAGTCGATCATCTAGCTCGCGTTCCTTCGTATTTAATTCAGGTGGAACCTTTTTTTCTGTCAAGTTAAACTTACCAGCCCATTCGGGTTTACCGCCAAAACCTAAGACAACGCCAGAACTATCGGCTAAATAACCATAGCCGCTTTTTTCAAATTTAACCTGTTCCATCATGTGAGAAATATTATCTAAACTAATTGTGCCGTAGACAAAACCAATCAAATTGCCCTCGCGTAAAATAGGCCGGGCAAGCACCGTAATCAATTTTCCTGTAGTCCCTGATACAAAAGCGCTAGAAACATAAGGCTTTTTTGTCTCTTGCATTTTCTTAATATATTCACTTTGACTACGATCCATCGTAATGCCTGTATCACTTAAAGCTGCCCCATTGGCGTTAGCGTAGGCAACCATATCAAACCCCGGGCTACGCTGTTTTACACCAGCCAAAAGCTTCACTCGTCCAGATTCATCGTTACTTACTAGCTCTGGCATAGCGGCTAGCTCATCAAGGCGAATCATTTTTTCAGCAATTTCTTTTTCAATCTTAACGGCAAACTTATCGCCTACTCCGCGGGCAATTTCATCGGCTCCCCCCAAAATGGCTCGATTTGCCACGTAATAACTAATTCCTGATAGAACGACAAAACTCACTAAAAATAAAGGGATGAACAGAAGCAAGAATTTGACACGAATCGAATGTAACCGTGCATTAGATATCATTCTAAAACACCTCCAGCGAAAGCTTATATTTCTTTTCCCCGCCTTACCGTGTATCATCCGATCCTTAGCTTCATCTGCTTCACCTCGCTACTGACTATTTTTTTTGCTGATTCACGCGGCAACTTTCTTTGCTACATTATAGCACATTAAGTCGAATTTTATCGAATAAAAGTTTTTCGTCACACAAAAAAACTGCCTACTAAACAGTAGGCAGTACTTGTTTCTATATGGCGGAGTGGCAGGGATTTGAACCCTGGCAGGCCTCACGACCTCTAACGATTTAGCAAACCGTCCTCTTCAGCCACTTGAGTACCACTCCATATATGGCGGAGAGGGTGGGATTCGAACCCACGGTCCCTTGCAGGATCACTGGTTTTCAAGACCAGCTCCTTAAACCACTCGGACACCTCTCCAACTTTCAAACACATTAAACAGTATAACAAAATAAGAAGCTCTTGTCAATCATAACCGATTGTAAAAAGCCACCAACAATACCCTCTGGCAATAAATGGCGAAAATTTAAACGAAAGCCCTAGAAAAGAGAACTTGTAGTAACGATTCTCTTTTCTAGACTAACTTCGCTACGTTTAATATCGCCCTGGCTTGTATCATTTCCTCGGCGCAAAGATTTTTCTATTTAAACATAAGCTTATCTACTACGCCAATTAACTGTTCAATTTCTGGTTTCGTGATTTGAGCACAGGCGCCTAAAGCCTCACCTTTTTTGCGCATAGCATCATTGATTAATGAAGAAAATACAATGATTGGCAGTTCCTGCAAGGCTTTATCTTCCTTTACCTTTTTCATTAAGTGATGGCCATCCATTTGGGGCATTTCTATATCGGTAATAAGCATTTGGAGATGCTGCGTAATCGATTCGTCGCTGGTTACTAAATTCTTCATCTTTTCCCACGCGACCTGACCATTTTCTGCGGAAATCGTATTATAGCCGGCAGTAGTTAAGGTTTGCAATAATAATTCTCTTAGCATATGTGAATCTTCGGCAATCAGCACCGTCTTTTTCTTGCGCAAATTGATTAACTCTTCCGTTGAAACAGGCACAGCAGTTAGTTTTCTAACGATTTCAGGATTTACTTCTGATAATATTTTTTCAAAATCCAACAGAAGAACTAAACGGTTTTCTAGCTTTACAACACCAATAATCTGCGCCGAGTCAGATACAGTGGGAGCAGGTTCCATTTGACTCCATGAAATGCGATGAATTCTAGACACATCATCTACTTTAAACCCTACAAAGTACCCATTCATTTCAGCAACAATGATTTTCGGATTAGCAGCTTGGTCATCCCCATGTAAGGATCTCGCCAAATTTAATAAAGGCATAATTTTACCGCGCAAAGTAAAAATGCCATCAACAAGGGAATGGACCTGGGGCAATTCCGTAACAGGGACGATATTAATAATTTCTCTTACTTTTGCTACATTGATACCATAGGAACGATTACCAATAGAAAACTCAATAATTTCAAACTCATTTGTACCCGATTCTAATAAAATCCCTTTTTGATTGTCCATAAAGCCCTCCACTTTCTTAATCATTTACTGCTTTCATTATTTTCAGGCACCTGTAACTATATTATCGGCCCAAATAACAGCCGCTTTATACGCCTCTATTACATCATGTTCAGCCATACCCATTTTTCCAATACAATAAAAGCAGGTCTCCCAATCCCCTTTTTCATAGCTTATCACTAAATTATACAATAATGAAAATTCATTATTATGATTAGGAGTCTCTAGTAAAGCCTGTTTGAGTTCTTCCGCTAAATGAAGCTCATTCAATATTTCCGGCAAAGGCCGTTCCAGCAGTACATCAAGGTAAGAAAACATTCCCATGAGAAAGGTATGTTCTGCAAAGGCTTTGGGTAGTTTACGCAAGGCTAATCGCTTACAGAATTCCGCTCTAATCAGTGATTGTACGATGAGTTCATTCGGCTTATCAGTCGCAATATTTTTTAAAGCAATCAGTGATATCCATTTTTTCAGCTCTTGTTCACCCAAAAGCACCAAGGCTTGCTGTAAAGAACAAATTCGTAGCCCAAAACCAAAAATAGGCGAATTAATAAATTTTAATAATTTATAAGATAACGAAAGATCTTTTTGTATAATTCTACCAATTTGATTTAAATTCAATTCAGGCTGATTCAGTTCTTGCAGAATTCGCAGATAGTTCCCTTTATATTCAGGAATTTCCTTATGAGATGCAATCACAGGTTTACCAAAAAAATAGCCTTGAAAGTAAGAGTAACCCCGCTGCAACGCCCATTGAAACGCCTCTTGTGATTCAACCTTCTCTGCCAAAAACTTAACGGGATAATTTTTTAATCGCTGAACAATGGCAACTCTTTCCTGTTCAGTCGTATTACAAAAATCCACTTTAATAATATCAATCAACGGGATCAACGGTGCGAACTTATCTAAAAGAACAAAATCATCTAATACTAATAAATAGCCATCTTTTTTTAGTTGTCTACAGACTTTAATGATTGCTTCGTCAGGAAAGACATCTTCTAGAATCTCTACGGCAATGAATTCTTTCGGCAACATCCCAGGAGTATTATTTTTTATCGAATTAGCAGTAAAATTAATAAAAGCCTTTTTCCCTTTTGTTAATCGTTCAATGCCCATCAGTAAAAAAGAATTTACAATCACACTATTTGTCGAACAATCCCCATCCAAGCCATCGTACTGATCAACAAATTTATGCCGAAATAACAATTCATAGCCAACAACATTTAATTTGACATCAAATATTGGCTGCCGTGCTACATAAGCATCTGCCAAGACAAAGCTACCCCTTTCAGCTAATAAACGGCTAATACCATGAGACTACCGATTAGATTTTATAATTTAAAATACACAACAGCGGTTTGCAGCTCTTGGGCTAGATCCGCTAAGACCTGGCTCGCTGAGGCGATCTCCTCCATGGAAGCAGACTGCTCTTCTGTGGCTGCCGAAACATTCTGGGTTTCACTTGATGAATGTTTACTCAATATATCAATTTGTTCTACAGAAACAACTATTTTCCTACTTCCACCAGCAAGATATTCCATAGAAGACGAAATCTCTTGAACCTGCTTTGACACATTAGCCACAAGCGCGGCGATATCGGCAAAGGCCTCGCCTGATTCATTCACGGCAACGGCGCCAGCGCGTACTTCGCTACTCCCTTGCTGCATGGCAAAAACAGCCTGGTCTGTATCACTTTGTATTTCCTGAATCAAGCTACTAATCTTTTTAGAAGCTTCTTGCGATTGTTCTGCTAGCTTTCTAACTTCTTCTGCGACAACAGCAAATCCTTTGCCTTGTTCCCCAGCTCTAGCCGCTTCAATCGCCGCATTAAGCGCTAAGAGATTCGTCTGCCCCGCTAAAGTAGAAATTGTATCAACGATTTGCCCAATGTCTTTAGACCGCTCGCCTAGTTTGGTAACTAGCTGCTCTGACATACCTACAGTCGCTTCAATTCGCTTAATTTGATCAACCGTCTTTAAGGCCTGCTCATTCCCTCGCTGCGCCTTAACAGCAACATCGGCTGCCGCACCGGAAGCTTGATTGACATTGCCAGAAATCTGCTCCATACCTGCCGACATATTTTGTACGACAGAAGTTGTCTCATGAGCCGCCGTCAGCTGTTTCGCCGCCCCATCAGCCACATTCGTAATGGCTACTGCCACTTGTGTTGCTGCCTGGGCTGACTGATTTGAACTTGCCGTCAATTCTTCGGACGAAGCAGCTACCTGCTGCGCCGATTGACTAATTTTTTGTAAAAGCTGACGGACTTGCGTACGCATATCAGCTAACGCATTAGCCATCTCGCCAAGCTCGTCGCGCCGCGTTACTTTACGGGGCTTATCGCGAAAATCCCCTGCTGCTAACTCCTTGCTAAAAGCAACTACAGCTAAAATAGGCTGCACGATATTATGAGCCGCATAAAGACCTACGAGTATGGCTAAAATAAGAGTAAAGGCCGCACAGATCAAGGCAACATATTTTGTATGTTCCGCTTCACTAACATCTTTTTCCATTACGCTTACAATCTGCTTACTCCGATAGTCTTGCGACTCCTTTATTTTGGCAAATAACGCAGCCGCGCGCGGCGCCAAATCTGTTGCCATAAGCTGAGTCAGCTCTTCTTTCTTGCCTTGTTGTATCAAGACAATGGCTTTATCAGCAGCCGCAGAGTATTGATTATCAAGTGTTTTGATCTCTGCCGCCATTTTTTTGCCTTCTGGAGTAGAAGACATCGCCATTAATTCATCTTCTAAGACATCATTTTCTTTGGCTAATCGCCGATAGTCTTCTAATACGCCTTGATTATTAGTTAATGCATAACCGCGTAACTGCGCCACCATCTTTATCGCGTTTTGCGCCACTTCCTGATTCTTCATTTGACGAGGAATATCGCGTTCCTTCAATAATACAATGCTATCGGCTGTTGCCGCCACGTTCCAAATCGTATAGGCAAAACCGAGTGTCGCCACAAGCGCAACAAATAGAAAAAAAGCAGTAATTTTTGTTTTTAGTTTCATGACTCCCTGGGTTCTTAGTCGAACCCGTTCCCTCCTCTAATCCTTTTTAAATTGTATATATGTAAACAAAAAAACGCCCGCAACAATCTAAGTTGCAAGCGTCTCACTAAACAGCTTCAGCTATACTACACTGTTTAACTTTGCTCCCAAGGACCAGATCAAAATGGCCGCGATAAGAAACCAAAATATACTGCAAGGTAAAAGTCTACACCACAGACCACCCAATTTTATTTGCCAGTCCCACGGCTTATAAACTATACGTTGAAAGTATCGAAAAAGAGTTTCCCGCTAAAACGATAAAGCATGATCGCGTATCACTGAATCTCTGTCATTTATATTAGCAAATTTTAGTATATTATACTATTTAATAGTCTATGTTTCAACATTTACTCGGTCGGTTTGACAGATAAGTTTAGTACCTTCCCTGATACCATATCCTAAAAGCTCTAAACTAAGCTTATTTTGTAAGATATGATCAGCTCCTGTTGAATCTTTTTTTAGAAAAACATTATTTAAAACAAAAAGCGTCTAGAATCCTTAAAAACAAAGGACTCTAGACGCTTTTATTATTTTAACCAAACATTTTAACCAAGAATGGCTTTTAAATCTTCTTCTGGCGTCGTAATCGCCATCAAGTTGAAGTTGTCTTGCAGCACTTGCAGCACAGCCGGTGTTACAAAAGCTGGGAGGCTTGGACCAAGACGAATATTCTTGATGCCTAAGTGAAGCAATGTCAGTAAAATCGCTACAGCTTTCTGTTCATACCAAGACAGGATCAAGGAAAGCGGCAAGCTGTTTACATCCGTTTTAAACGCTTCTGCCAAGGCAACTGCAATGCGAATTGCTGAATAAGCATCATTGCACTGACCAATGTCTAAGAGACGCGGCAAGCCTTCGATCGTACCAAAATCCAGTTTATTAAAGCGATATTTACCACAGGCTAAGGTTAAAATCAAGCAGTCATCAGGAATTGCCGTAGCAAGATCCGTATAGTAGTTACGGCCGCTCTTGGCGCCATCACAACCGCCTACGAGGAAGAAGTGACGAATTTTGCCTTGCTGAACAAGCTCAATCACTTTGTCAGCGGCGCCAAGCACACTGTTATGACCAAAACCAACGAGAATTGTTTTTTCATCCTGATCAACAGCAAAGCCTTCTGCAGCCTGTGCAGCGGCAATAACTGGCGCAAAATTGCGGTCAGAAATATGGACAACATCAGGCCAAGCCACGAGACCACAGGTAAAGATGCGGCTCTTATAGCTATCAGCCGGTTTTTGAATGCAGTTGGTCGTCATCAGAATTGCGCCAGGGAATGCGTCAAATTCTTTTTGCTGATCCTGCCATGCTCCGCCATAATTTCCAACAAGATGAGCATATTTTTTCAATCCGGGATAACCATGAGCTGGCAACATTTCGCCATGAGTATAAATGTTAATTCCCGTACCTTCCGTCTGTTTCAACAATTCTTCCAGGTCTTTGAGATCATGACCTGATACAAGAATCGCTTTGCCTTTTACTGGAGTTACCCGTACAGCTGTCGGTACTGGATCGCCATAAGCGCCGGTATTAGCAGCATCTAACAGAGCCATTACTGTTAAATTCACTTCGCCGACTTTAAAGGCCATAGCCACAAGCTCGTCAACAGTAAAGATATCTTTCGCTAAAAAGCTTAAGGCTTCGTGGAAGAAGCCATATACAGTTTCATCTTCCTGGCCTAATACCTGAGCATGATCGGCATAAGCCGCCACGCCTTTGAGGCCGGAAAAAATCATTTCCATGAGACCAGAAACATCGGCGCCAAAATTTTTCGTGCGATCCGCAATATAAGCAACGGTATCGCCGGCTAAAGTACTGTCATAAGTAAAATTAGCTGCAGCAGCCAATTTGTCTTGATTTACACCCGCTTTGGCACAAGCATCTTCATAAAGAGCCTTTGCCTTCTCTTTTAAACGATAGGCTTCTTGCAGCAGTCCTTGCAAACGAAGCGGATCAAAATTCACATTCGTTACAGTCGTAAATAAAGCATGAACAACAAAAAGATCTATTTCATGATCAACAACGCCTAATTTTCTAGCGGCATGAGCGTACACGGCAATTGCCTGAGCACCGTAAAGGAGCACATCCTGCAGACCAGCTGTTTCAGGGTTCTTACCACAGACACCGAAGGATTCACAGCCTTTCCCCTGGGCCGTCTGTTCACATTGATAACAAAACATAAATTCATTCCTCCTATAGCGGTTTCTTATCTTTCACTGCCTTAAGTATACAAATAAAAAAGGCAGGGCACTGTGATAGATATCACAGTGCCCTGCCTTTTTTTATTATTCTTCGTTCGTCTGTTTCTTCGTTACTAAGCTTAAGCCGACAAGAGCGATAAAGCTTACAATTAAGCCTGGATAAAGCGGATCAATTCCCTTTGGATACATCATAAACCAAATAATATTAGCCAAAGGCCCTAGTATTGCAGCAACAACGCCGGCCGTAGGAGAAACAAATCGCGGCAACAGCATCGCGCCAAGTAGCGGAAACAAAGCAGCGCAACCGCGCAGGCCTTGCGATAAGTAGGTCCAGCCTAAAATGAGCGATCCCGCATTCCCGTTGGCAATGATAGCCGTAATTACACAAACAACTACAATCAAAAGACGCTGTACCAGCAACGTTTCTTTGCCGCTGGCATTGATCCGGAAGAACTTTTGGTAGATGTCACGGGTAAACATCGTCGTAACACCTAAGGTCAAACCAGCCCAAGTACCGACTACCGTAATAAGTAGCGTACCTAAAATAATACCGGCAGCCAAAGGTGGCAGATAATGCATAATAAAAGCAGGAAATACTTCAGCCGAAGGTGTATTCGGGAAATTTGCTTTCATGAATAAGCCGACTAAAATACCACCAATGCCGATAGGCGGCGCCAAAATAGCAGCCATAATCGCGCCCTTTTGCGATTCTCGCAAATTCTTCGCTGATACTACAGCCTGCATATAGGTCTGAGTCGATAAAATCCCGACAATGACCGAAAAGACAGCAGCTGTATCTTTTTCGATGCCACGACCAAAGAAGGAAAACCAAGGATATGACGGAAACGCATTTGCATAGCCACTAGCGCCGCCCATAAAAAAGTAGGCGGCAATCCCGCACATAATCATAGAAATATATACGAGAAACAGTTTGGCCAAACCAGCATAGCCAGTTCCCCAGATCCCGCCAAAAAGTACATAGGCCAAGGCAATGACTACACCGATACTGGACGATATGACAGGATTCATATGAAACATCGCACCCATTAATGCTACAAAAGATAAAACTTGAGCCACCAAGTTAAAAAAGATGCCTACAGACGTAAAAATACTGGAAATCGGGCCAATCTTATCACCATATGTTTTAACAAGATACTGTGGAATCGTTTCAGCGGAACTGGCATAAAACTTCTTAGTTAAGCCAAGTCCCAAAATAACCAAGCCAATGCCGCCGCCAATCGTATACCACCAAGCGGAAAAGCCATACTGAAAGGCCAGCTGCGCTGTCCCAATTGTCGATGCGCCGCCGACAAACGTACCTAATAAAGTCCCAGTTACAAGCGACCAGCCTGCTTTGCGGCCGCCTGTAGAAAAATCAGCCGTTGATTTTACTTTACTACCAGCATAAAGACCGGCTCCGGCTATAAGTACAAAAGCGATCACAATTCCAATAATATGTGCTGAAGAAAGATCCATAATTTATGCCCCCTCACCAAAATAAAAGAATCCATCAAATAGTCTCTCTCTAAACTCTGCGGCCGCCTCACCCTCTTCTGCAACATTTGACCTCATATAATAAGGTAAAACTTTACACTTTTTATTCAAGTATACATGTACCCATGTCTTTTTGCTACTTTTTTTTTACTAATGGGCCAAAAACAACTCCAAGCGGGTAAGAAAACAAAACCAGCCGCTTAGAAAAATATCCAAGCAGCTGGTTTGCTAAAACTTCATTTTTATAATATGGAAATCATATCTATTTTAATGGATATAAAAAATCAGTGCAGACGCCAGAACAATCCCTGAAAAAAAGCCGTAATCAATACGATGAAGCACCGGTCCCTTTTCCGTTTTTTTCGCGGCAAAGCCGCGTAGTGCCAGCGCCATAGCCATATTTTCCGATCGACTGATTGCGCGCAGTACAAGTGGCCCAATTAAAGCGCCATAAGCAGCTAGACGAGCCAGAACGGAACTCTTTTCCTGATAACCCCGACAGGACTGAGCCTCTCGTACCTGTTTGCTCTCCTTGACAAAATCGGGAATAAACCGAAAAACCGAAGTAAGCATAAAAGCATATTCTGGCGCCAACCGAAAGGTTTCTGTAAAGAGCTGATGAAATTCACTGCTTGTTGTTGTCTTTAATAAATAAACAAAGATAAAGGTCATCGCCAGCATACGCAGTCCTGACAACAACGCTAATGCATAAGAAGCGCCGCACAGAAGCTGCAATGCGCCGAGAAATAACGCAAAGAGAACTAAAGAACCCAATACTTTCTTGCCGTCACCGAATAACCCAACAGCAGCAAGCAGTACAAGCTCGGCCAAAACCAGTCCACCTAAATAAAGAGGATCAGTTAACACAATCGCCCAAACTGTCATCGCCAAAGTCAGACAAAATTTTGTAATGATGCGCGGTTCCATCACGGATTCCCCCTTATCGCTCGTATACTTTGGGCTAGTTCTTCTAAGCTAGCCGTTCTTACTACGCCAAACTCTTGCAGTTTCTGTGATAACACAGCAGCTACCGGCAGTGTCAGCCCCCACTCTAAAGCTTGATTATGGCGGAACAGCTCTAGTGGCTCACCGTCAAAAACAAGACTGCCGCCTTGAATCACAATGACGCGATCGGCATACTTTTCCAAAACCATCCGGTCATGAGTTATGACGAGAACCGCTTTTCCCTGTCGGCAAAAGTTTTTAAGAAGCTCCATCAAGTGAGTACGAAATACCATATCTTGACCGCAAGTCGGTTCATCTAAAATCAATAAATCCGGCTGCAGCGCCACAGCGCAGGCGATGGCTAGGCGCTGTTTCTCACCCTTTGTCATCAGTTTGGGATTTTGCTGCTCTTTGCCAGTAAGTTCCAGGGCGGCAAAAGCGGCCTCTGTCACTGCTTTGACTTTATCAGGTGAAAACTTAAGCTGCCGCGGCCCATAGCTTACTTCATCCCAAGCCGTATTCTGATAGAAAATCAGATCAGGATTTTGAAATACATAACCAATATGGCGCGCCTTGTCAGCCGTTTTCGCGAAAGTAATATTTTTTCCTTGAAATAAGATTTCGCCGCCATCAGGCTTTTCCAGTGACATAATCAGTCGAGTTGTCGTCGTTTTGCCGCTACCGTTTTTACCGGCAAGAACGGTGAACTGACCAGCTTCCAGCGAAAAGTTCAGCGGCCCTAGTTGAAAATCTATGCTTTTATAATGAAAGAGTAGATCGGCTACAGTCAGCACCGTTTTTCCCCCTTTACAGCTTGCAAATAGCAAAACAAATCCTTACTAGCTTCTTCCTCGGTCTGCCAGTAAGGCAGCGACGCATCGCCAATTCGACTTCTGAGCTGCCATAAATCAGGCAAAAACCGCTGATAAAGGCTATCGGTTTCTAAAGTCGGCGCCAAAGATCGCGGCGTTCCGGCAAAGCGAAGTTTGCCTGCTTCCAAGACTAAGAGCTGATCGGCCAGTAGCAATAAATCGCGTGGATCCTGTTCTGCCGCCACAACCGTCATCCCGTCGTCAGATAAACGACGGAGCAGTTTATAAAGCTGTTTTTTCCCTTCGGGATCTAATGCCGCAGCTGGTTCATCAAATACAAAAAACTGCGGTTCCCGAATCAGCGCTGCCGCAATCGCCAGCCGTTGTTTCTGTCCCCCTGAGAGAGCGGCAATTTCTCGATTGGCGAAACCAGCAAGACCAACAGCCGCTAAATAGGTTTCTACTTTTTCCTTTGCGGCAGCTAAGGGCAGTGTATTATGAAAAGTCATTTCTTCCCAAACGGTTAGGCTAAAGAGCTGGCTTTCATAGTCTTCCAAGACAATCGCCACCTGCGGCGAAATTTCTTGTAGCGTACTTTTCACGATAGAAGTTTCATTTAAATAAATGTCGCCAGCCGCCCTACCACCGAAAAAGTGAGGAACTAAGCCGCAAAGACTGCGGCAAAACGTGCTTTTGCCACAGCCGCTCAAGCCTGTCACCACTGTCAATGTGCCGCTGGCAAGCTCAACCGCAATATCTTGCAGCGCCAAATTCTTCGGTCCATAGCCGTAGGAAAAATGTTCAAAACGGATCAAAGGGATTCCTCCTGACGATGAAAGAGCTTTTCAGCCGGATAATAGAGGAGCTGCGTAATCACAAGATTAATCGCGGCAACAGCGATAACGACAGGTAACATGCCATATAAATATACGGCCCAAGGAAGCGCTAACACGAACTTTAAAATTAAGGTAAAGATCGCACCGCTGGCGATCGTACTGATCCCGGCTGATACGCCTGGTAAAAAAGCAAACCGTTTTGTTCCGGCTGTTGTAAAGAGATGAACCAGTATGGCACAGCAAAGCGCGCCAGCAAGTTCACTCGGGATATTGGCAAAAGGAAACGCCGATTTGGAAGTGGGTATATTAATCAGACCTGCCACTAAACCAATGCCGCCAGATTGTAACAGCGTCGGCCTTGTCAAGTTAATGGCAATAGCATACATAGCGATCATAAAATTCGGCGAAATTCCCGCCACACTAGGAACAACGAAATGTAAAATAGCGCCAATGGCTAAGAGAAGCGCCGTCACAGCAATCCACCGGAAACGATTTCCTTCGCTTTGATCAAAATTCGTAAATATCGGTTCCTGTTTCAGCTCTTTTTCATTCATTTTCGTTCATCCTCCCTAAAAATGATAAATAAAAAACCCCACGTCTCCTAACAATAGGGACGAGAGGTTAACTCGCGGTGCCACCCTGATTGATGACATATAGTCATCCGGCTCTACCAAGTACGGGACAATCAAATCCGATACTGGCTTCTAGGTAACGGTAGAAGTTTCCGGCAGCGCCTACCTCACCAACACGGTGACTCGGACTGCTTCTCACAGGCCCATTCGACAGACTGATCGGACGCCAAACTCTCACTACCATTGGCTCGCTGAACTCTTCTGGTCTTGTGTACTCTTCCTGTTCATCGAAATTTTCATTTCAATTGTTGTTATGAGTATATAAAAAAAACAGCTTTTTTGTCAAGACCTTATTGCAAAAAAATTCTTTCGTCTTTTCCTCAGGGACTAACTTCTTCATATTGTAAAAGATCACTGACTGTGACAAACTGATAACCTTCCTGACGCAAAGTGTCAATCAGCGTCGGCAAAGCTTCAGGCGTCGAAAGCGGGTATTGTCCATCATGCAAAAGAACGATAGAACCAGGCTTTACCTTCGAAACGACTCGTTCCACTATATTTTCTGCTGGCGGACAACGCCAATCTTCGGGGTCAACCGACCAGGTGACTGTCGTATAGCCTCTTGCTTTAGCCGCAGCCAGCACCGCTTTATTGGCTACTCCGCCTGGCGGGCGGAATAATACAGGCTCGACGGCCGTTTCCTGTCTAACTACAGCAGCAGTTTGGTCAAGTTCTTCCCCAATCGCCTCAGCCGAAAGTTTGCTTAAAAGGGTATGAGTAAATGCGTGATTTCCTAGCTCATGGCCATCGGCAATGGCTTGTTTCACTAACTCTGGCTGTTCCTTGGCATTAACCCCTAACAAAAACAACGTGGCGTGAACTCCTTTTTCCCGCAGGATTTTTAAAATTTCTGGCGTTACCTTGCGATTCGGACCATCATCAAAAGTCAGCGCAACGACTTGATGGGTTGTAGCAACACTGCGAACCATTTTTTGTTCTTCCTGCAGCTTGTCAGTCGCCGCGCCTAACGATACAATCACAGCAAAAACAAGGGCACTCCAAAAAGCAGTGCGGCGCGTTTTCCAAATACACCTTTTCACCCTTTCCACCCCCACCAAACTTTATGCAAGCAGGAGGTATCCTATGTATAAAAAGGTTTTATATTTTTGTCTGTTAGTATTCCTTTCATGGCTTTTGCTCTACCCAGCAGCTTCCTGCCAAGGAGCACCGCTCATCAAAGCAGAGGCCGCAATTTTATTAGACGGCCGAACCGGTCAGGTCTTATACGAAAAAAACAGTACGAAACGCCAAGCTCCGGCTAGCACGACAAAAATTCTAACAGCTCTACTCGCAATCGAAAGCGGACGCCTTGACGAAGTTGTAACAGTAAGCCCCGCAGCAGCGGCTACGCCAGGCTCTACTATGCAGCTTTATACCGGACAAAAAATTACCATGAGGGAACTTCTTACAGGCCTCTTACTTCGCTCAGGCAATGACGCGGCTGTCGCAATTGCCCAACACTTAGCAGGCTCTACCGAAGCCTTTGCGGCATTGATGAATCAACGAGCGCTAGAACTCGGCGCCGCCAGCAGTCATTTTATGAATCCCCACGGACTCTCTCACGCTGATCATTACGTATCGGCTTATGATTTAGCACGCATCACCCAGTATGCTTTAATGAATCAGACCTTTGCCGCCATTGTACGTTTAAAAGAAACGCAGATTGATTGGACGGACCGCCGCGGTCAAGAAGCAGACCGCAATCTACGCAATACGAATAAACTGCTGTGGATGCTGCCGGAAGCCGATGGCGTAAAAACAGGAACAACAGGCCGGGCAGGCCCTTGTCTTGTTGCCAGCGCTACGAAAGACAACCAGCAACTGATTGCCGTAGTACTCCACGACAGCGCCCGCTGGCATGATGCGGCGGCTTTATTAAATTATGGGTTCTCACAATTTTCCCTAATGGATGTGGCCGCTTCCGGTGATGTCATTGCGCCTGTTTTAATAGAAAAAGGACTGGACTCTGCCGTTGATGCGCTAGCTGCCGAAGACGCCGCCCTCGTCATTGCCGCTAAAAATAAAAAGAACGCCACAGTCGAATACCATTTGCCGGAAATAGTAAAAGCCCCCGTATACCGGGGGCAAAAACTTGGTGAAATCGTATTCTTTCAAGATCAGCAAGCCGTGAAAAGCGTGGACCTCATCGCGGCAAAAGATGTGCGGGAGGATTCACTGGAACAAGCCTTCCTGACACAGTTACTTAAAACGTATCGCCTTCTGTCAAACTGCGGCTTGTAACCTTAGCGTAGCTCGCATAAGCGTGGCTAGCTTCGTTATTATTTCGGAGTGTAACTCAAGGTTTCCGATAAAAGAACGGTAAATAGTGCTGAAAACCAATATCGCGGAAATTCAAAATAGCTTCCGTACCGCCAACAAATAGAACGCCTTTTGATTTAAGCGCCTCAAAGAAACGACGATATAAACCATCTTTGGCTTCTTCTGTGAAATAAATGACCACATTGCGGCAAAGAATCAAGTCAAAGCCAGTATCAAAGCGATCAAGCAGCAGATTATGCTTTTTAAATTCGATACGGTTTTTAATATCGTCATTGACAACGGCGCCGCCTTCAACAGGCTTGAAATACTTTTTCATCCGAGCTGGCGAAACATTTTTTAGTTCATTATTAACATATTGGCCCTGCTTCGCTTTGGCCAACATTTCCACGTCAAGATCTGTTGCCACAATGCGATGACGCGTATTTGGCGTAAGTTCATCTAAAATCATGGCAATCGAATAAGGCTCAGCGCCAGTAGAACATCCTGCGCTCCAAATGCTCAGCTTCGGCGTAGAACGAAGCATTTCCGGGAAAACCGTTGATTCTAACTCAACAAACTTTTCAGGGGTCCGGAAAAATTCCGTAACGTTAATCGTCAAAAAGTCGATAAAATCCTTGTACATTTTCTCATCACGGTTAATGAGTTCAAAAAAGGCCATATAGCTTGTTACACCGTTTCGAGTCATGAGGTTACCGATCCGGCGCTGCATCTGCGCCGGCTTATAGTCATTTAAATTAATACTTGATTTTGCAAATAGTTTTTGTTTAAAGCTTTCCCAATCTTGATCTCCACTCATAATATCCCTCCATCTTTCTGGCAAAACTGTGCTCTTTGCCTGGTCTTTCGCTTTTCGTATTCTACAATAATCTGATCAAGCAAATGGCTCATCTGCGTAACTTCTTCACAGCTTAACGCGAGGCTTCGCTCAGATTGAACCAGAACATGAAGTTCTCGCCGCAAACGCTCAATCTCGACTTCCAGTTCCCGCAGTTGCTCCATTTAACAAGACCTCGCCGTCCGTTTTTTCTGTACTTGATCCAAAAGCCACTGTCTCCAGGCGGCAAGACCATCGCCGCTCTGACAAGAAATCTCCAACAGACAAACGGTCGGATTTAAGGTGGTAATATCTTCTTTCGCTGCCGCAAGATCAAAGGGGAGATAGGGCAGTAAATCTGTTTTATTAATCAAAACCACAGAGGCTTCCTTAAAAATCAGCGGATATTTCAGCGGCTTATCTTCCCCTTCGGTAACACTCAACAATGTTGCTTTCGCATCTTCACCAATAAAGAATTCCGCAGGACAGACAAGATTTCCTACATTTTCAATAATTAATAAATCAATGTCATCTAAGGGCAGTTTGGCAAGCGCTTTTTCGACCATAGCTGCATCAAGATGACAACCGCCGCCTGTATTAATTTGGATGACTGGTATGCCTAAAGCGCCAATGCGATCGGCATCCTTCGCCGTAAATAAATCGCCTTCAATAACAGCTACACGCAACTTACCTTTAAGCGAAGCTAATGTTTTTTCGAGAAGCGTTGTTTTGCCAGCACCAGGCGATCCTAGCAAATTTAGCGCAAAAACACCTTTTTCCGCAAAAATCTGCTGCAACGACCTAGCTATGCGGTCATTTTTATCAAGAATGTTTTCCATAACCTTGACTTCCATGTCAGTCCACCTCCAAATGATCTACCTTAAGCTCTCTCCCTGACAGAATCGTTACAGCTCTTGACTCGCAACTTGGACAAAGAAACTTATAGTTCTCTATAGGAAACTCTTTGCCGCACTCACAGCAAGAACCAATCAAAGGCGTCTTTTGAATAAATAATTTGGCGCCACTGCAAAAAGTCCCTGCCGTTACGGCTTCAAAACAGAAGAAAAGAGAATCAGCCTCCACACCAGCCATTTCGCCAACAAGCAAATGGACTTCACGAACAATCCGAAACTCGTATTTCGCCTGCATGTCTTTTACAAGATCTAAAATTCCTTCGGCGATGGCCATTTCATGCATAATATCCCTCTCTGATTTTACTGACATTTGTGCAACTATTTGACAAGCCACACCAAGCATAATTCAAGCGCCAAATCCCGATAATAGAAGTAGTAACACAAAAGGAGGTGAACTACAATGGCAAGAAGCAATAAACCGGTTACACCGTCGGCCGAAAATGCTCTGGACCGTATGAAAATGGAAGTGGCCACAGAACTTGGGATTGCCGATAATGTTAAAAACCAGGGCTGGGCTACCATGACCTCCGCTGACTGCGGCCGCGTCGGCGGCCATATGGTCAGAAGAATGATTGCACAGTACGAAGCCAGCATGGGCGGCTCGTCAGAGGCAAATACAGGTTCGCTTACCGCAAAGATGGATCCTAACAGCTAAAGCTAACAAAAGGGTCTGATCGCAAGGACGGCTGAGGCCGTCCTTTACTTATTCAAAGATAACAACAACTTCCGCCCCAGGCTCAACAACCCGATTTGGTGCTATGTTTTGATTGACGGCAGTGCCGGAGCCAATAGGAATAAAGCAAAGGCCGCTATTTGCCAAAATCTGACCGGCTTCACGAATGGTCTTACCGGCTACCGAAGGCACCAGAATCTTGCCTGGCGGTACTGGCGGCAAGGAACCTTGTGAAGCTTTCGGCTCTGCCGCTGTTTGGGCCGGCGGTACTTGAGGCAGCACATTGCCGCCAATTGGTCTGATTTCCAAATAACGCATAAGCTGCGTCATAATGTCGCTAAAAACAGGAGCGGCAATTTGTCCGCCATAATAAGAGTCGCCCCCCGTATCATCAAGTACAACGAGAACCGATAGAGCTGGATCTTCTACTGGGCCAAAGCCAACAAAAGAAGAAATGTAATGGCCTTCTTCATAGCCGCCATTTTTTTCATTTAATCGCTGAGCCGTACCCGTCTTACCGGCAAAGTGATATCCTTTTACCTGGGCTTTCACCCCGCCACCTTCAGACACTACCTTTTCCAAAAGCGATACCAACGTATGGGCTGTTTCCGGCGTAATGACCTGACGCACCGGATCAGGCAATTTTGTTGCCACAGTCGAACCATCAGGATTATAAATCGCTTTAATAATATGAGGTTTTAATAGCAACCCGTCATTGGCAATAGCCGATACCGCGGTAATCAGTTGCAGCGGCGTGACAGCAATACTTTGCCCAATCGACATGGTAGCCAGATCTGACGGTCTCATGTCGGCCGGATTAAATAAAATACCCTGTTCTTCACCTGGCAACTCAATTCCTGTGGGCTTGCCAAAACCGAAATTACGGGTATAGTCCATGAGTCGCGTAGCGCCAATACGCATACCAACTTTGACAAAACCTGTATTTAAGGATTTTTTAATAATATCGGTAAAGGACGTATTATTTAATCGCTCTTCATCGGCATTTTGTATTTTCCGTCCTGACACCTCTACATAGCCTTGATCCGTAAACCGTTCATCAGGATATACGAGCCCTTCTTGCAGCGCGGCGGCGGCTACCACCGATTTAAAGGTAGATCCCGGTTCATAGACAATAGATAACGCACGGTTTCGCCAAGCCGCAGCCGTAGCCTTATCAAAATGATTCGGATCAAAGGTCGGTCGACTGGCCATAGCTAAAATCTCGCCCGTTTTGGGATTCATAACGAGAACAGTAGCCGCTCTAGCGTTGGTCATAGCAATCCCACGGTCAAGACATTGCTCCACAATAAACTGAATATTACTATCAATCGTAAGGGATACGTTCTTTACTTGTTTCGCTGGTGTAAAGGTAAAAACGGAGTTAAAAATAGGGATACCGTAGTTGTCCGTATCGACAAGCTGTTGCATATTTTTCCCTTTGATCGTACTGTCAAGGCTCATTTCAAGCCCATCAAGCCCAACGTCATCAGTGCCAACAAAACCGAGCACCTGCGCAGCCAAGCGATCATTGGGATAATAGCGCTTACTTTCATCAACAAAATAAAGCCCTTTCAGCTTATGCTGCTCAATATACGCTTTTACCTGCTTATATTGCTCTGGCTCTAATGTTCGATGTATATACACAAAGAATTTACCGGATTTTAAAACATCAACGATCTCTTCGGGTTTCTCATTGACGATTGGCGCCAGTTCCGCTGCGACCGTATCAGGATCACCGTTAAATTCACTAGGATTGGCATATAAGGATTTATTCAGACTGCTGACAGCAAGCTCTTTGCCATTGCGGTCAAAAATTGTGCCGCGCGGCGACTGCAGCTTTAAATTCTCCTGAAGTTGATTTTTCATTTTTTCACTGTATTGTTTACCATCAACAAACTGAATCCAGGCAATCCGGCCAATTAAGCCTGCAATCACAACTAAGAAAACAGTTACAGTCAGGGCAATACGCCCTTTAAGCGAGGCCGTCTGGATACGCATCAATTCACACTTCCCATGATTTCATAAAACTTTACTTACCTATTTTTATTCCACGAAATACAGGTATTTCCCTGCCGTTTTTATTCTTCAATGCGACGTCGTACCAACTTAAGCCGCGGTCGCTCTAAGGGGACAACTTCCGATAAACTAGGTCGTTCCGCGCCGCCATAGCGGCCAATGCTCATGAGCATACCGATAGCCGTCATATTCACTAACAAGGATGTGCCGCCATAGCTGATAAAGGGCAGCGGCACCCCAGTGACAGGAATGACACCGCAGACCATCGCAATATTAGCAACAGCCTGCCCAACAATGAGCGATGTTAAACCAAGTCCGAGTATCGTACCAAAGCCATCAGGCGCTTTAAGGGCAATCCGCACCCCATAAATTCCAATAACCAGAAGTAAAAAAATAACACAGACGGCGCCAACAAAGCCCATTTCCTGAGCGAGAATCGCAAAAGCAAAATCGGTGTGAGCTTCTGGCAGATAGTAGAATTTACTTGAACCCATCCCAAAACCAGTACCAAAAAAGCCGCCTGACCCAATGGCTAGTAACGACTGTACCGTCTGATAGCCAATCCCCTGCTGATAGGCCCAAGGATCAAGCCACGCCGCAATTCGCTCGGCTCGATAGGCTGCGGCAAACACAAGATAAACACAAGCAACGCAAAAAGACACAAATAAGCCTAGTATCTGCTGGCGAGGAATTCCGGCTATAACATACAAAAACAGACTGATTCCCGCTATGACCACAGCTGTTCCCATGTCGGGCTGCTTTAATACCATAACCCCCATTAGCAAAGAAACATAAATGGGCTGAGAAAACAAGGTAATATGGCGATGACGATCAATGCGCGGCCCTAAGTAGGCGGCTGATAAGAGCACCGCTGTCAGTTTCGCCACCTCGGAAGGCTGAAAATTAATGCCAGCTAGACGAATCCAACGTTTCGCCCCATTTGCGTCCAGCCCCATAATCGGCACAAGAATCAGTACGAGTAGCGTTCCTAGCATTAGATAATTAAGGGGACGACCGCGCCACCGCCGATAGTCAATTTTAGCGCAAAAAATAAGACTAATTAAACCAATCCCTAAAACCATCAAATGACGCTTTACATAAAAATAACTATCATGAAATTGCTGTCCAGCCGCTACAAAACTGGCGCTAAAAACATTCACCATACCAAACAAAACAAGTAACATGGTAACAACAAGCAGCGCCTCCACGGGATTTCGCCAAAACTGCGGTATACTTCTCACAATCATAAACTCCTCTTGGTTTTTACTACACTTTCACTTCTACCTCTTCACTTCTACTTCTTCAGAAAATCTTCCTGCTCTAAACCGCTAGAGGAAAAAGTCCTGAGCTGCTTTTAGCCCAGGACTTTTTTACTGTTTTATTTTCTTCACTAAGGGGCGCGGCCATTGATGTGACCATTTCATCTTTGGCTTTGCTTCATTTTTCTTCAGGTCTTCTGCAAGGTCTTCCCCTAAGGGTTCAATCGTATCTTCCGCTAATTCTTTGTGTAACTCTTGCGACAGTTCTGTGATAAGCACGGGAGCTGCTTCTGTCGCTTCCTCCCGTTCACTTGCCGCTGGCTCTGGTTCTTCTCGCGGCACAACTTCTTCCCATTCACCGCTATTTTGTTGGTACTGATGAGCCCATTTCGGTCGATTCGCTGTATCAAGTCCGCTATAACAGGGCATAGGCTCCTCATTCTCAGCAACAGCTTCTGCATCGCTTTCCGCCTGCAATCCAAGCAGCTCTGGCGACAAAGTCATTTCAGGCGTAAACGGATAAAGCTCCGGCTCAACCATTTGCTGTGAAGACAAACAGGCTTTCTCTAACATGGCCAGAACACTCAAATAATGCTCCGCTTCTCGTCGCAAATGATCCGCCAATTCTCGTGGCAAAATTCCCAGTAGTCGACACTGCGCAATAAGTTCTTCTGCCAATTTTTTAAAGTCCCTGAGTCGCAGCGTCGCCCGTCGCGTATCAGCTAGATAACGCAAAAAAGCCGGAATATCTTGGTGCCGCCGATCTAGCATGGACACAAAATCGCGGCCCTGCAAATAAATTTCATCAAACTCCTTCGTAAAACTTCGCGCCGTATCAATCACATTGCGCTCTGACGGATCCACCAAAGCTCCCATAAACTGCGTATGATCCTCCATAATGCGAACCCAGAAAAGATTTTCTTGCGCTTTTGTCGCCTGTAGGAGCGGACGATTGTCTCTGATCTTTTCAAATAGACCTACAGCATAAGCATTTTCCCGCAGCAAGTGATCGATTTGCAAGGGATACAAATGGCTTAAGAGCTCGCAGGTAATCATCCGGTTGAGAAGCTGCCGCTGAAACTGATAAAAATTCATCATTACAGGTAATGCCTGATCGACCACTTCAACCGGACGCCGCAATTCATCAGCACGACGGCGCAGAGCGCGAAGTTCCTGATAAAAAGCCTGCGCTTTTTCAGCCAAGGCGGACTGCACTCCCGCCAGACCGGCACGAATAAACAAAGCATGTTCTTCTAAAATGTGCAGCCAAAACCGTACCTGATCGCCTGTAGGCGGCGACAGCGGCACTGCCGTTTTGGCAAAAGGCGGACGCGGCATACTAACACTCCCCTATTGCAGTACTTTCAACTACTATAGGTTTATGCAAAAATAGCACAGAATGTTCAGGAAAAATAGACCTCACAGCGATAAATTGGCTGTCCCAAGGCACTAAATTTTGCTTCATACTCTGTTTCTACATTTTCATCCCATTCTTCCTTATGGAGATCGAGAGAAATATGCTTTAATTTTAAATTGCAGTCGGCAAACTCATTTAAAGAAAAAGCAAAGAGATCGCGGTTGTCGGTCTTAAAACAGAGCGGCGCGCCCATTTGCAACAGGCCGCTGTAAACAGGAAAAAAACTGCGATGAGTCAACCGTCGTTTGCTATGGCGTTTTTTCGGCCAGGGATCGCAAAAATTAATAAAAAGTCCGGCTATGGATCCCGGTGCAAAGAGTTCTGTAAGTAATTTTCCATCCATTAATAAAAACCGCACATTTTTTAACCCTTTTTCTCTCGCTTTGCGAGCAGCAAAATAAATAATATCATGCTGAGCTTCGACGCCCACATAGAGCTTATCAGGATGAAGCGCCGCCATTTCCGTAATAAAGCGGCCTTTCCCTGTACCCACTTCCACATAGATCTCACCAGATTTGCCGAAAATCTGATTCCAATTGTCGGCACTCACAGATTCATTCAAATTTACAATTAAGTCACTATATTCCTGAATTGCTTCGACAATCCAAGCTTGCTTTCTCAGGCGCAAATTATTCACCTCGTCTAAAAATTATCCTCTGAAAACTTCAGACTTCTATTTTACGATACTTTTTAGTCTTTTGGTATCTTTCCGGCGAAAAAAGGCGAAATTTAACAGGAAAACAAAAGCTTCCGGCGAATAGTATGCCAAAGAGAAATCTTTTCAATGCAGATCGGAGTGAGCAATATACATGAAAGCGACAGTAGTAAGTACTTGGATGGATACAGCAAAGAAACTATGGGGCAACGATCTGACGGGTCAAGCCATGGAATCCGTCGGCTGGCCGCGCGATAAAATTTTTCTCATGACTGAAGATATTCCTGATGATAAACCGGGAAAATTCGTAAATTTTATTGCACAGCATGCGGGAAAAAGTGCTGATGATATTTGGCTTGAAATTGGCAAAGATAATATTAAGACTTTCTTTCGCTTCTACCCCGCCTTCTTCCAAAAAGAAAATCTATACTCTTTCCTTCGTTCTATTTACGACATTCATGTCGTCATTGTAAAACGGATTGCCGGCGCCCATCCACCGGAACTATTAATTAATCCTATCTCAGAGCGTGAAGCCATTATTAGCTATCGTTCGAAGCGAGCTATGTTCGGTTATTTCCGCGGCCTGTTAGCCGGATCAGCCGAGCATTTTAAAGAAAAAATTCAAATTGAAAAAGTGGAACAGACCAGTGATTCTTTAAAGCTGAAACTGACTTTCGATAAGCCGATTTCCTATACTAAAAGCTATTTCTTTAACCAGCTTCTCGCCTTTGGTATCTTCAAATCGCTTGCGGCCAAAGCTGGTCTTGCTACAGGTTTTGTAACTCTCGTTCTTTGCGGGCTTTTATCACTGGCTGGTCTAAACGCTCCGCTATGGCTTGCTCTCGTCAGCGGCTTTTCCGCCTTCGGCGCTTCCCAGTTACTGCTGGCGCCATTATCGGCCATAAAACAAGACTTGCAAAACTTGCAGGAACACAACTATATTCCCGAAGAAAAAATCAAGTCCTCTGATGAATTGGAAACTATTTTTGCCATGATTCGTCGTTACAAGCAGCTTTTAAAAGGCGACTTTGTAGGCTTTAAAGGCATTACTGACGAAATGGGTAAATTTGCCGATGATTTTAACGGTCTTGCCGATCGGATGAGCGATACCTCCCAAGGCATTACGAATGTAGTGCAAGATGTAGCTGCTGCGGCTTCCAGCCAAGCCCAAGAAACAGAAAGCGCTGTAGAAATCTTGACAGGCAATCTTGATACGCTGAAAGATGTCATGACCCAACAAACCTTGAATAAACAACGTTTAGAAACAGCCGTTGCCGAAATCAATAAAGGGTTCACTGATGTGCAAGCTTCCAGCGAGAAAATCGGCGCAAGCTTAGTTCATTTTGCCAAAGTAAAAAATGCCGCCGAAGACCTCCAGTCTCAGGCTACCAATATCTCGGCAATCACGAATATGGTTGCGGCAATTGCCGGACAAACGAATCTCTTGGCTCTCAATGCCGCCATTGAAGCAGCCCGGGCTGGTGAACAAGGCCGCGGCTTTGCTGTCGTCGCCGAAGAAGTGCGAAAACTGGCTGAGCAATCCCACGAACACTCGGAACAAATCTCTAGCGATCTAAAAATATTAACAGGCACGATTGGCGAAGTCGTTCTATCCATCGAAAAAGAATTCGATATTCTCGACACAGAAAGCAAACAGCTTGGCAATGTCGTGAATGTCAACAACAGCCATGTGGAAAATATTCATTTAGTTGCTAACAACATTGTCGATATGATTGATAAACTGGAAGCAGAAATGGAAGGCCTGAACCGTGTATCTGATAAAATCGAATCGCTCGCCGCGATTTCCGAAGAAAACTCGGCAGCCAGTCAGGAAATGAGTTCTGCTGTGCATATCTACGATGAAAAGCTACGCGACATGCTTGAAAAGATCACTGAGTTTAAAGCAGTCATTCGCAACTTTAGTGCCGATATGAAACATTATCGGACCTGATAGTAAGAGTCCCCAATTAACGCATTGTTATGAAAACAAAGAGCATTTACGACTAAGCCTCAGGCCAAGCGTAAATGCTCTTTATATTTTTTATATTTATATTTAAGAAAGTCTTGATTTTTGCTCTCGCAAAAGTCGCATCCCATTCAGTGTAACTAAGAGCGAAGCGCCCATATCAGCAAAAATAGCCAACCACAAATTGACGATGCCGAAAAAAGTTCCCACTACGAATAGTCCTTTAAGGCCAATCGAAAAGACAATGTTTTGTTTAATAATCGCCATAGTCTGGCGGCTGAGTCTGATTAAATAAGGAAGTTTACTAAGATCATCAGAGAGTAAGGCAATATCAGCGACTTCGATCGCAGCATCAGATCCAGCAGCGCCCATAGCTACGCCGATTTGCGCCGTGGCTAAAGCAGGCGCATCATTGATCCCATCGCCGACCATCAGAGTTTGCCCTTGCTGCGCGATAATACTATTTAACGCCGTAACTTTATCTTCGGGTAGTAACTCACTATAATACTGCTGAAGTCCTAGTGAATCAGCTACTGTTTTTGCGACTAACCTATTATCGCCTGTAAGCATCGTGATGGAATCAATCCCTAACGACTGCAGCGAAGCAACGGTGGCTTTGCTTTGCTCTCGCACTTGATCTGCTAAAGCAATTACGCCATAGAACTCTTTGTCTGAGCCAAAATAAACAACTGTTTTCCCCATTTCTTCTAAGGCGGTAGCCGCCTCGCTTGCGATGGTCAGCGGCAAGTTCCGTTCCATAAAAAGACGACGATTGCCACCGTATAAAAGGGTACCATCAGCCAGTTCGGCCCTAGCCCCTCGCCCAGGCAAAGCTTGAAAATCCTTCGCTTCTAGTGCCGTTTCTAAAGTATTGAGGCGCTTGGCTTCTACCATAATCGCCTTCGCGATGGGGTGCTCTGACCACCGCTCTAAAGCGGCAGCAACCTGTAATAATTCGGCTGTTTTCGTATTATCAATGGGAAGTACATCAGTAACCGTAAGTTTTCCAGTTGTAAGTGTGCCCGTTTTATCAAAAGCAATCGATTTCACCATGCCAGCGGCCTCTAAATAATTCCCGCCTTTCACTAAAATACCATGCCGCGAGGCATTTCCTAAAGCAGCGACGATCGACACAGGCGTAGAAATTACGAGAGCGCAGGGACAGGAAATGACGAGCAGCACCAACGCCCGATAAAACCAGGGTTGAAACGGCTCGCTAAACACGAGCGGCGGCACTGTCATCATCAGGCCAGCCCCAGCTATAACAACTGGCGTATAGTAAGCGGCAAAACGATCCACAATTTGCTGAATCGGCGCTTTTTGCGCCTGAGCCGCTTCAACGCGTTGCTGAATCTTAGCTACCGTCGACTCGGAAGCCAACTGGGTCACTGTCATGGCAAAAGCGCCCTCGCCATTGATCGTACCAGCATATACAGTATCACCAATGGTTTTATCGACAGGCAAAGACTCGCCAGTAATTGGCGCTTGATTCACCGACGTGGCGCCGCTTAAAATATGTCCATCTAAAGCAATTCGTTCCCCCGGTTTGACTAGCACACGATCACCAATCTCAATCACTTCGACGGGAAGACGAATTTCCTGACCATCGCGCTGTACCAGCGCTTCCGCCGGCGTTAAATCTAAAAGCGCGTTCACAGAAGAACGGGTCTTATACAACGTATAGGCTTGCAGTAAATTCCCTAGCGAGAATAAAAAGACCACCGTAGCGCCTTCACTCCACTGACCAATCGCTACCGCGCCAATCGCTGCCAGAAGCATAAGAAAATTCGTATCAAGACTCCGCTGCCTTAGACTATAAAGACCGCTTTTCGCCACAGGATAGCCGCCAATTACCATAGTCCCAAGATAAAAGGCCTCAGCCAAAGAAATCTGTCCTAGCCCTTCTAAAAGATTTGCCAGCAAAAGGGCTATGCCAGAAGCAGCAACGATAAAAAATTTACGATTTTTAAACCAGCTTGTTGTAGCTTTTTCGTTGGGCCTCACGGTCTGGCTATCAATCATTTGATAGCCCATCGTACGAACCACTTTATCAATCGCCGCCACAGTGACTCTATTTTCATCATAAATCACTTGCAGCTTACTTGCCGTAAAATTCACTTTTGCTAAAGCGACACCAGGTATTTTTCCAACTAACTCGCCAAGATGGGCCGCGCAATCCGCACAATCAAGGCCTTCAATTACAAATGCCTTTTCCATAACCTTCCCCCTTATCACAAATGGTTGATATGATCGAGCCCCTGACATAAGAGCGCCATAACATGACCATCATCGAGGCTGTACCAAGCCTCTTTACCAGCCTTACGATATTTTACGACGCGAGCGCCTCGCAGGATACGCAGTTGATGCGATACAGTTGACTGTCCTAGTTGCAGCGTTGCTGCAATATCACACACACAGAGTTCCTGCTTTGATAAGAGATGGACAATCCGAATCCGCGTCGGATCGCCAAGAATCTTAAAGATTTCAGCAAGCTGTTGCACTTTGCCCTCAGCTAACAATTCCGCTCTAGCCAAGCAAATTGTTTCGGGATGAAAGCACAGCGTTTCACATAAGTCACCACTGCTACTATTTTGCGAGACGGGAGTTGCTTCTAACGACTCTTGTTCGATACTATGATCTTCTAATATACTTGTCATTGTTTCATCCTCCAACATATGAATATATGTTCATATGTATATCATATGGCATTACATCACTTGCTGTCAATAAGCAAAGAAAAAACCGCCAGATTCTCATCTGGCGGCACTTTCCTTTGCGCAACTATTCGACTAATTATTCACTGAACTATTATAAACCGATGCCAAAAAACAGGCCCGTCTGATAGACGATAAAGGCTACAAACCAAGCTAAGGCTGTAGAGTAAGCGGAGCCGAAAATCGCCCACTTCCACGAGTTCGTTTCCCGTTTAATTGTAGCAATGGCTGCCAGACAAGGCGAATATACAAGGCAAAATACCATAAGAGTGTAAGCCACAAGCGGATTAAAGGCCGGATCTTTGCTAAGAGCTTCCTGTAGCGGTACGGTCTTTTCAGCATCGCCGCCAACGCTATAAATTGTCCCTAGCGTACTTACAACAACCTCTTTCGCCGAAAACCCGGATACAAGGGCAATATTAATCTTCCAGTCAAAACCGATAGGCGCTGTAATCGGTTCTAAGAAATGACCGATCATACCAGCATAACTTTGACTGATTTTTTCCGAAGCCTTTTCTTCTTCTAGCTTGTCTTGCTCTTCTTTGAGATCATCTTTCAGTTCTACATAGTGAGAAGCATAAGTAAACAAGTCTGGATTCGCCGTTTCTAATTCAGCAAGCTGCGCATCTCGCTCAGTCGCAACTGCCGCATACTCAGCAGAATCTTCGTCTAAATCGGCTGTTTTCTCATCAAAATCATCATGAATCGCCGTAATTTTTTCAATAAGTTCGTTAAGAGCTTCATTCTCTTCCAAATTAGCAATAGCCAGAGGCTGCTGAATTTCTTCTTCCACCTGCTGCGTAAACGCCGCTTCGGCCTGAACAGACAGGGCTTCATAGTCTTTAGAGTAAGTTACATCATCAGGGAAATTCGTTAAAAACCACATCAAAATAGATGCTGCTAAAATAATCGTACCGGCTTTCTTCAAATAAAGGACGCTACGCTCCCACATATGGATCAAAACACCTTTGAAGGTGGGCATGTGATAAGGCGGTAATTCCATGATAAAGGGTTCTGTGGCGCCTTGAAATAAAACGGAACGAAAAATTCTCGCCATGATCAATGCCAAGACAATACCAAGTAAGTAAATTGAGAAAAGTACGTTTCCAGCTACCTCATTAGAAAAGAAAGCAGCAATTAAAACACTATAAATCGGCAAACGAGCACTGCAACTCATGAGCGGTGTGACGAGAATTGTCACAAGACGATCGCGAGGATTTTCCAAAGTTCTGGTCCCCATAATCGCCGGCACTGCACAGCCAAAACCAAGCAGCAGCGGAATAAAGGATTTGCCATGGAGCCCTACTAAATTCATAATCTTATCCATAACAAAAGCAGCCCGCGCCATATAGCCCGTATCTTCTAGTAAGGAGATCGCAAAAAACAAAATAAGGATCAGCGGAATAAACGAAATTACTGCACCAACGCCGCCAATAATCCCATCAACTAATAAAGATTTTAAATTACCATCAGGCAAAGACTGGCCAACAAATTTACCAAAATTACCGATTGCGTCTGTCAAAGCATCTTGCGGAATTGCGCCAAGCGTAAACACAAGATTAAAAACAACCCACATAAGACCGAGAAAAATGGGAATCCCAAAGAGTCGATTCGTAAGAATCTTATCAATTTTATCAGATGTCGTTTCCTGATGAGGATTATTGACCGTAGTCACTGCGCCATAAACTTGTGAAATAAATTCATAGCGTTTCGCAGCAATGGCCATTTCCGGATCTTCACCCAATTCAGCGATAAGCTCCTGCCGCAATTGTTGACTTTGCGCTACAAGTTCTTTGCCGCCAGCGAGTGTAGTAATCTTTGCTTGTATATCCTTGTCATTTTCTAAGAGTTTTAACGCCAGCCAGCGTGCGGGAAATTTAAGTTCTGTCTCATAAGCCGCGGTTTGCGACTGCAACTTTGACAGCGCCGCTTCGATTCCTTCACCATAAGAAATAGAAAAAGCAAGCGCCTGTTGCGGCGTAACCATAGCTTGTAAAAGTTCTTCCACACCCTTGCCATGGCTGCCCACGGTAGCTACAACAGGAATATTACCGAACTTCTCGGCTAAGGCGGCCGCATCAATCGTAATACCGCGTGACTTCGCTACATCCATCATATTCAACGCAAATATCATAGGACGTCCTAATTCCAGCAGTTGCAGCGCCAAATATAAATTTCTTTCTAAGTTTGAAGCGTCAAGTACATTGACTACTAAATCAGGTTTTTCCTGTACAACAAAATTGCGTGCAACTAATTCTTCTGGCGAATACGTTGTCAAACTGTAGGTTCCTGGTAAATCAATAATTGACAGCTCACAGCCGCCAAAATTGCGGTAGCCTTCTTTTTTTTCGACAGTAACTCCCGAGTAATTCCCCACATGCTGTCTGGCGCCAGTAATTTGATTAAATAAAGTAGTCTTGCCTGAATTCGGATTACCAGCAAGAGCAATCGTTACCTGTTTACGTTCCATGATTCTCTCCTTTTAACGAGTTAGCCTATCCTAACTTTTGGTTTATAGTAACTGAAATTTCTTTGAGATATACTTTCTATTGCATTGAATTGATTCTAACTATGTTCATCTAGTGAAACCAGCTTTGCTATAAAAAATGAACTTCAATGAACATGAATATGGTGAGCAAACTGAAACGGCAGCATCAGGCGGGTTTCTCGCACCTTGACTACTAGAGAAGATGAATTTTTCTGCAATACTTCGAGTGGAGCTCCTGGTAAAATCCCAAAACCAAGCAATTGATTTTTTAGTTTTGTTTCACCACTAACAACAGATACTTGAACAGGACAACCTGGCCCAACACAAGATAAAGGCATAATAAAATCCTCCCTAGTTTTTTTAGGAAACCGCTTCTACTTCAATCATGCTTGCTTCGGCTTTTCGCAGTGACAAATTAAAACCTTTTGCCTTTACTTCTAAAGGATCACCTAGAGGGGCTAACTTTTGTACTTTTACAAGGGTACCCGGTGTAATTCCCATATCTAAAATACGACGTTGCAATGGTCCCGTTCCAATAATTTTCTTGACTTTCGCCTGTGACCCTGACTCTACTTCATGCAAAAACATAGTCTCGCCTCACTTTTCTCTATTCTTCAACTTGCTTCTCTGGCACAACAGCGGCAGGAAGCTGCAAAAAAACTTTTACAATATAAGGATCAAACTGCGCACCGCTATGGCGGCAAATTTCCGCTAAAGCCTCTTTGCGATTCAAGCTACTGCGATAAGCCCGTGAACTCGTCATCGCATCGTAACTGTCGGCTACTGTAATGATCCGTGAAACTAAAGGAATCGCTTTGCCCGCCAATCCATCGGGATAGCCACCGCCATCCCAGCGTTCATGATGGTGTCTCACAGCGTCGGCAATAGCCTCCCAGCTCTTTACCTTGCATAGAATGTCATAACCAATCGTTGCATGAGCCTTAATCTGATCAAATTCTTCTTTCGTTAATGCTCCCGGCTTTAGTAATATGGCATCAGGAACACCTATTTTCCCTAAATCATGCAGATGTCCGGCAATATGAACAAAGTGTTGAAAGTTTTCCGAAAAACCAGCCCGGCGGGCAATCGCCAACGCTAAATCGGCTACACGATCAGAATGTCCCCTTGTATAGGGATGCTTCGCATCAATAGCCGTTGTAAAAGCATCAACAACTTCGTGAATGTCGGCCTGCAAGATAGAAGAAGGAAAATAAAACTTTTTCTCTCTATCTCCGATATTGATAATCATTATCGCAAATCCTCTTTCAGTATAATGGCCTCTGCCAAATTTGTCAACGTCAAGCGAACCGAACGGTATGGGGCTCTGGCGTTAAGTCTATATAAAAAATCTGATTGCGTCCGGCACCCTTGGCAGCATAAAGCGCCTGGTCAGCCATACTATATAACTTCGGTATATCAGACAAATCCATTTGGGGAAAGCAGCAAACCCCGATCGAACAAGTAACAGCAATAGTTCGCCCGCTGCCGTCAGTAAAAGAATGATTTTGTACCATTTTATGAATCCGCCCGGCTAAACCTAGAGCCTCCCTAAGTCCTGTGCCAACTAATAAAACAGCGAACTCTTCGCCACCGATTCGTGCTGGTAAATCCCCCTGCCGAACGCCAGTCAACAACAGTTGAGAAAAATCCACCAACACAGCATCTCCAGCCTGATGACCAAAAGCATCATTTACTTTTTTAAAGTGATCAATATCTAGAATTAATAACGCTACGGCATCAATACAACAACTCTTTTGATACAAGGCACTTTCCAAATGATCAAAAAAGTGCCGCCGATTGGCAAGACCGGTGAGAGAATCAGACATAGCCAGCTCGGCTAACCGACGATTTGTTACTGCTAGAGCTTCTTTTTGTGCTAGTAAATTACTTTTTGCTTCTGATAGCTGCCCAATTGTTACTTTTAACTTAGTCTCCCGTAATTCAATCTGATGAAGCATCCAGTTTAAATCCCGCATTAATAGCTGAATTTCATTTTCATCATCTTTGCAAGCACCTTGATTTGGCAAAGAAAATGCAAGATAATCCCCCTGTTTAACGCGTTCGCAAAAGAGGTGAATTTCATGCAAAGATTTTAAAACTAAGAACCGTGCCGCCGCATCCGGAGTTAAAAAGCTCACTAAAATTGCCGTAGATACAGCTAAAGCCAAAGCTGTATCAAACAAAGGATACTGTAAAAGTCGCCCTTGCGTTACGGCTAGTAAAAGAACTAAAGGGCCCAGCGAAATGAATAAAAAAAGAAGTCGTACCTTCGAAACAACCTTCATTCCGCTCCTCCTTCCTAAAATAAACCAGTAATGATAATTTTAAATATATGCTCGCCATGATATTGATAATGATTATCATTACCTGATAAGGTTAGCCTATTTTGTTAACTTTGTCAATAAAAAAGCGCCGACAGAAGTCGACGCAGATTTTCACATAATGTATTTTTAAAGCTCAGTGAGCCTGTTCTAACGCTTTTGTCGCCGCTTCGGCAAATTGTTTATAGGAAACTGTGGCGCCAGAGACCGCGTCGACTTTAGCTACATCCTGTACAGCTACAAGCTTTGATCCGTATGACCGCGCACCTTGTAAAGCCTGCTGCGCTTTCTTGTAAAACTCCGGATTTTCAATTTTTCCGTTTGTTTTCCCATAATCAGCATCTTTAATCTTGCCGTCCTTTTGGACGCCTTCATAATCAGCCTTACTAATCCTGCCTTGCTGCACTATGATAGTAATTTGACCAACAGCGCCGCGCTCGTCAGGACTGCTTACCCCTTTGTAGGTGCCGTCTTTATAAGCTGCTGCAGCCTGTTTCGCCTGATTTTCATGGCCTTCATGACCTTCATGCGAATCCTTAGCCTGCTGATTGCCACAACCAGCTAACAAGCCGGCTGAAAGCGTTCCGGCAAGAACAACTGCGCCCCATTTATTCATTCCTTTCACCCCCCTTTGCCTTTGCAGCATTTTTTTCATTCGCACTTTTCGCTGGATTTTGAATCGTACGAGCAATCTTGCCATGCTCCAGCACTATGCAGCGCTCCGCCTGTTCAGCTACTTCCGGCGCATGCGTCACCATGATAATCGTATGACCTTCTCTATGGAGCTCTCGAAACAGTTCCATAACAATCTTTTCATTGGCTTCATCAAGATTGCCCGTCGGCTCATCAGCCAAAATAAGGGTGGGATAATTAATGAGCGCGCGAGCAATGCAAACACGCTGCTGCTCACCGCCGGAAAGCTGACTTGGCAAATGCCGCGCCCGCTCACGCAGTCCCACTCGTTGCAATGCGTCAAGAGCTTCTGTTTCATCAGGCATACTGTGATAATATTGTGCAACCATCACATTTTCCAAAGCAGTCAAATAGGGGACAAGATGAAACTGCTGAAAGACAAGACCAATTTTTTCCCGGCGCAGCATGATAAGTTCCTTACTGCTAACTGTTGAAAAATCATGACCATCTAATTTAACGGACCCGCCAGAGGCTTTATCCATACAGCCAATAATATTCATCAGGGTTGTCTTGCCAGAGCCAGACGGTCCCATTAACGCCACCCATTCGCCTTGTTCCACTGTAAGATGAATATGTTGCAGCGCTGCCACTGTATCGTAAATCATGGAAACATCTTTTAATTCTAATAAGCTCATCGTTCTTCTTCCTTTCTACTCACCGCGCAATACGATGGCTGGTTCAACTTCAGTCGCCATTTTTACAGGAATGAAACAAGCAGCGCCTGTAACGAGAATGGAAAGAGCCAGCGCCAATAGAGCTATGAGCGGCTGAAATGAAATAACGCGGCCAAACACATTCACACTCACCGCCTGGGCAAAGAAAAAGCCCATCGCCGTACCAAGCAAACCGCCCAGAGCGCCAAGCGCCAGGCCTTCTCCCAAAAATTCAAGAGCAATTGTCCTGTTGTCGGCGCCTAATGCTTTCTTTAGCCCGATCTCTTTGCGCCGTTCCGTTACGACAGCCATCATTGTTGTTGCTACGCAAATCAAAGTTAAGAGAAGCACCACAATTGTCACAAGATACACTAGCGATTGCAGCTTGCCAAGTACTGTCTCTTCCGACTGAGTCACGCGTTTCACCAGTTGTGGCGCTACTTCCGGCGTTTTCTCACTGGCTTCTTTAATAAAGTGATTCAATTCTGGCTCTGTTGCCGCAACACTAACCTGAGCCAAACTAATCTGACCTTCTTTATGCAGCATTGACTGCAAAAGATCGAGCGGTAAGAAAACGAAGGCTTCCTCGGAGCCGCCTGTACGGACAATGCCCGCTACTTTGACGAACTTTTCTGTCTCCCCTGTCCCCAAAGTGATGCTTTGCCCCGGTTCCGCTTTGAGAAGTTCCGCTACTTCCGCGCCAAGCAGCACTTCTTGTTGCTGTTCCTTCGGCCATTCGCCGCGAATCTGCCAATAAGGGCTTACAGCCTTAACGGAATTTAGATCCGTACCAGCAGCCATAAGGGGCTGCTCATTCACTTTAATCCGTTCATATAAATAAGGAGCTATTCCCACGACTTTATCCGCAGGAAGCAGAGAACTTACCGTCTGAACCGTATCACTGCCAATAAACTGCTGATCGCCTGATGGAATCAACAGAAGATTGGCGCCGTAAGAACGAAATTCTCGCCCCATTTGCCGTGGTACATCATAGTAAATCGTTACAAGGCCCGAAACGACCGTTGCGCCAATCGCCACAGCCAAAAGAGCAATGAGCATCCGCGAGCGCCGCCGTAGCAAAGCGCTCCAAATCATAATTCCAAACATCTTGCGTCTTGTCATGTTTTCACCTGCCATGAAGCACAGCAGCCGGCCGCAGCGACAAAAGCATGCGAATAGCCGGCAAACTGCCCAGTAGAGTTACGAGTAAAACCAGGCCGATCACCCAAGGAATCACGATCGGATCAACGGAAATAGCCGTGCCAAAAACACTTCGCCCAATAATCTGGGCAAAGCCAAGCCCTAGAATATAACCGCCAAAGCCGCCGATCAACCCCGTCACAGTAACTTCCGCCAAAGTCCGCAAAAGTACAGCTGAATCAGTTGCGCCAATCGCTTTTAATAACCCAATCTCACGGCTTCGCTCCATCATGCTTGCCGTAAGTAAATTGGAAATGCCGAGAGTCGATCCAGCTAGACTAAGCAAAGTAATAAGAACCATAAGTAACTGTGTTTTCTCCAAAATCGTCCCTTCCGACTCCGCTACTTGCCTTACCGTTTTTGCTCTCGCTCCTGCTATCGCTTCTTCAATTTGATACGATATAGAACTTACATAGGCGGTACAATACCAAGTCTCCCACTCTTTTAAGGACAAGCTTTTCGGATCATGGGCCGCTTTGCGCGCCAAATCATTTTCCGGCGTCGTAATAGCGCTCACTTCAATTTTGCCGATTCGACCAGGCACATGAAGCGCTTGTTGCACCAGTGAAAGCGAAGCATAGATCTGCTCATCTTCCGGACCGCCGCTATTCAAAACGCCGCGTACGATAAGCGGTTGCTCTTGTCCGTTTACAGCGACTGAAAAAGAGTCGCCTACTTTAAGGCCTAGTTTCTTCGCTAGAATTGCGCCAATTAATACTCCCTGTTGATCCCCATCGCTCGGCCATTGACCGGCTACCGCCCACCAGGATTTCAATTCTTGAATGCCAGCCGTTGCAGTTTCACCAGTAGGCAACAGCAAATTATGCTGAAACCAAGTACCAATGAGCGTTACTTCACCCTGATTCGATCCAACCTGGGCCTTAGTCTCGAGGAGTGGTGCAAAAGACACAATATTATTTGCCCAGAAAATTGTTTTTAATTTCCCCAGGTCGCTTTCTTGCAAATACTTGCCGCTGCTAACGCTAGCATCAACACCGTAAAGATCTTGCAACAGTGAAGCTGAGCGAGGCGTCACTGTAATATTGGCGCCGTAGGCCTTCAATTCTTTATTCACCTTATCGCCTACATCGAACATTACGCTGAGCATAGCAGTGGTCAACGAAGCGCCCAGTGCAATCGTAACAGCTACCATGACCATCTTGCGGCTCTGGCGAAACAGAGCCCCTTGCAGCATCCGCCAAAACATAATGATCCTCCTTATTTAAAGCGATCCTTTTCCTTTTCCAACGCGGCTTGAGGAACAACTATCTTCCCGTCAGCTACTTTATATTCCAGTGGAATCGGATTACAACCGCCTTTAAAGCCAATTGTCGCTTTATTCATTACTACATCACACAATTTGCACACAACTTGTCCGTCTCGTTCAAAATAACCGGTAGGACCGCAGATTTCACAAGCATCAAAACCAATGCCATAAGCAGAACCACTTTTTTTAATGACAATAAATCGTACAGTAGCCCCATTTGTCGCCTGATAGGAAAAGCGGTGCAAATGACCATCTTCGACCATCTCCAAAGCAATCTGCACGTCACTACCTGAAGCCTTAACCGGAATGGCTGGAACAAGCTCCGATTGTTTTTCCGCATAAGACATGCCTGCTGTAGAAAGAAGGAAAAAGAGTCCTAAACAAATAGCCACAGCCCCAGCCCAGCGTTTTTTATGACGAGCCGTGATTAAAATTTTACGATATTGCGCCGGATTAGACCCTTGCGGTTTATCAGGTCGTTTCTGGAAGAGCAGTGTAAATGGCAAAATTACGGTCATTGCCAGTAACAAATAGAGAAACCAGACTTTATGGTTAATTAGGGGAGCCATAATTGCCATAAGCTCCCGACTAATCGGAATGAACCGACGCAACATCATAACTTGGACCAACAAAACGCCCTGTTCTGCCAAAAGCGTAATAAATTGAATCGAGAATACCGTTAAAAGCGCCTTAGTGCGTAAAGCCGCCGCGGCCTTAAACACTGCCACCCCAGCAATCCAGGCCAAAATAAAAGCGAGGAGAAAGCCGCTTATCTTGTAAATAATAGCAGTCATAGTAAGCGTATCGGCTATAACAACAAGATTCAGCGGAAAAAGCAAAAACTCCAAGCCATGATATAAACAAAGAAAAAGAGCACTGGCGAAAGTAACCAAAGGCAAAAACTTCTCACTGAAACGAAGATACTTG